>JAJZJT010000158.1 GCA_021809995.1 Actinomycetes bacterium | reverse complement strand
GGGGCCGGCGGCCGGCCGCGTGGCGCCGCGGGAGGAGCTCCGACGGCGGAGCCCAGGTGCGCATCGCCGCAAGCGTACCTGGCTGGTCCGGCAGATGCGAGCCTGATCCGGTAAGCAAGCTTGCTTCTGCTGGTAAGAAAGTGCGGTCAACATGGCACTGCCAAGGTCGAACAGCGGAGGTGCGCGCCGTTCGAGCGGCTCGCCCGGGGTGCGAGGTCGCGGCGGGCGTCGTCGCGCGGGGTTCTCGGCCACCACCGCGTTCCACGGTGGCGCCGTAGGCTCGCCCGCATGGACGAGCTACGGGGGAAGGTCGCGGTCGTCACCGGCGCGGCGAGCGGTATCGGGTACGCCCTGGCGGCACGCTTCGCCGCCGAGGGGATGGGCGTGGTGTTGGCCGACGTCGAGCGTGACGCGCTCGCCGGTGCCGCCGCGCGCCTGCGGTCGACCGGTGCCGACGTGGTCGACGTGCCGACCGACGTGAGCCGGGCCGAGGAGGTCGACGCGCTCGCCGAGGCGGCCGAGGCCCACTTCGGCGCCGTGCACGTTGTGTGCAACAACGCCGGCGTGTCGGGGGGCATCAGCCCGTCGTGGGACACCCCGCTCGAGGACTGGACGTGGACGCTCGGGGTCAACCTGTGGGGCGTCATCCACGGCGTGCGCTCGTTCGTCCCCCGGCTCATCGCCCAGGGCGAGGGCCACGTGGTCAACACGGCCTCGATCGCCGGACTGCTCGCCGGGGGCGTCGGCGCCCCGTACAACGTCTCGAAGTTCGGGGTCGTGGCGCTCTCCGAGCACCTCTACCTGAGCCTGCTCGACGCCGCCCCGGGCGTCGGCGTCTCCGTCCTGTGCCCCGGATGGGTCAACACCCGTATCGCCGACTCCGACCGGAACCGGCCGAAGGGACCGCCGCCCGAGCGGACCGACGACCCGCTCGCCGCCAAGGTCCGCACGGGCGTCCGCCGGGTGCTCGAGGCGGGGATGGACCCGGCCGCCGTCGCCGACAAGGTCCTCGACGCGGTGCGCGACGGCGCCTTCTACGTCCTGCCCCACGACGACGAGCAGTGGCTGGGCCCGGTGCGCCAGCGGACGGAGGACATCGTCGAACGGCGCAACCCGACCCCACGGCCCATGCCCGGTATCGAGATCATCCTCGCCGCGCTGGCCGAGGACGCCTGAGCCCGCGAGCCGTGACCGAGCCAGGCCCGCGGGCGGCGACGACGGCGCGGGGTCCGTTCCACGTCCTCGCCAAGCCCACCGGCCCGATCTGCAACCTCGACTGCGAGTACTGCTTCTTCCTCGCCAAGGAGGCGCTGTACCCGGGGGACCGGTTCCGGATGTCCGACGCCCTTCTCGACACCTACCTGCGGCAGCTCTTCGAGGCCCACGACGGCGCCACCGAGGTGACCGTGGCCTGGCAGGGTGGGGAGCCGACGCTGATGGGGGTGGGGTTCTTCCGGCGGGTCGTCGAGCGGGTCGAGCAGTACCGCCGTCCGGGCCAGCAGGTCCACCACACCATCCAGACGAACGCCACCCTGCTGACGGACGCCTGGTGCGAGCTGCTCGCCGAGCACGACTTCCTGGTGGGGGTCAGCGTCGACGGGCCGCCGGAGCTGCACGACCGCTACCGGCACGACAAGCGCGGCGGCCCGACCTCGGCCCACGTGCTGCGCGGGTTGCGCCTGCTGCAGCGCCACGAGGTCGAGCACAACATCCTCTGCACCGTGCACGCCGCCAACCAGGGCCGCCCCCTCGAGGTCTACCGCTATTTCCGCGACGAGCTCGGCGCCCGCTTCGTGCAGTTCATCCCCATCGTCGAGCGCCTCGACCGGGACGGCGGGGGTGCGCCCGGCGCCGGGGAGGGCGCGGCCGGCGTCACCGACCGGACGGTCGAGCCGGAGGCCTGGGGACGGTTCCTCTCCACCGTGTTCGACGAGTGGGTCCGCCGTGACGTGGGGACCGTCTTCGTCACCCAGTTCGAGGCGGCCCTGGCGGCCTGGGCCGGGCTGCCGGCCTCGCTGTGCGTCTTCGCCGAGACGTGCGGCCGGGCCGTTGCCGTGGGCCACAACGGCGACGTGTACTCGTGCGACCACTTCGTCGACCCCGAGCACCTGCTGGGCAACCTCGCCACCGAGCACCTTGCCCGCCTGGTGGAGTCGCCCCGGCAGGTCGCCTTCGGCCAGGCCAAGCGCGACACGCTCCCCCGCTTCTGTCGCGAGTGCCCGGTGCGCTTCGCCTGCCAGGGGGAGTGCCCGAAGAACCGCTTCGTCGCGACGCCGGAGGGGGATCCCGGCCTCAACCACCTGTGCGCCGGCTACCGGTCCTACTTCGCTCACGTCGACGGGCCCATGCGGCTCCTCGTGGACCTGCTCCGCCAGGGCCGGCACGCCGACGAAGTCATGGGCGTCCTCGCCGGTGCGCGGCGCAACGACCCGTGCCCGTGCGGGAGCGGACGCAAGGCCAAGGCGTGCCACCAACGACCCCTGCCGGACACCGACCTGCCTTCCGGGGCTGCCTGCGACGCCTGTTGACGGGACCGCGACGGGCGTCGGCGAGGTCTGCCTGGACGCCGTCGACGAACACCGCTCACCGGACATGCCCGGCACCACCAGCGCTTCGGTGCGTGCCCGAGCGTGCGCTTACAGGGAACCCGCTGGTGAACGCGCGTCTCGCCCCTCGCCGGAGCCGGAGCCGGAGCCGGGGACGCCGTCATGCACGGCCCGGACGAGGCATCCCGGCATCGGTGGAGGCACGTGGCGTTGCATCTGCACCGGCTGGACCCTGGCTCCCGCGGCCCGTCTCGACCTCGGTCCCCCGTGGCCATCTGTGGCCCTCTGTCCGCCCGGTCGCAGACGGCCGCCGCACCGTTGCCGGGCAGAGTTGCACGAATATCAGAAAGTACGTACAATAGATCCGTGACCCCGCTCGACTTCGTGATCTCCCTGGCGCTGATCTCGGTTGCGGCGGGGGTGCTCGGGTCGCTCATCGGCCTGGGCGGGGGCGTCGTGATCGTCCCGGTCCTCACGCTCCTGTACCACGTGGACATACGGTTGGCGATCGGGGCGAGCATCGTCTCGGTGATCGCCACATCGAGCGGAGCGGCGGCCGCCTACGTGCGCGAGCGGATGACCAACCTGCGGGCGGGGATGTTCCTCGAGATCGCCACGACCACCGGAGCCGTGAGCGGTGCCTATCTCACGACCTTGCTGCCCACCCGCTTCCTCTTCGTCTTCTTCGGCGTCGTCCTCGCCTACTCGTCGTTCGCCACGTTCCGCCGGCGCCACGCCGACGCACCCCTCACCGTCTCCCACGACCGCCTGGCCAACTACTTCAACCTGCATGGCTCCTACTACGACCAGGCCGAGCAGCGGGAGATCTCCTACAAGGTCGTCGGCACCAAGCCCGGCCTCGCCCTCATGTACGTCGCCGGGCTGGTGAGCGCCCTGCTCGGTATCGGCTCGGGCGCGTTGAAGGTGCCGGCCATGGACAGCGCCATGCACCTCCCGATGAAGGTGTCCTCGGCCACCAGCAACTTCATGATCGGCGTCACGGCCGCCGCGAGCGCCGGTGTCTACTTCGCCCGAGGCCAGATCGACCCGATCATCGCCGCCCCGGTGGCCGCCGGCGTGCTCCTCGGGGCGACCGTCGGCGCCCGGGTCCTCGGTCGGGTGGCGAGCAAGACGGTCCGGCTCGTGTTCGTCGTCGTCCTCGTCGTCATCTCCCTCGAGATGCTCCAGAAGGGGATCTTCCCGTGACCGAACTGAGCGGATCCTCCGGCACCCCCCAGCACCCCGAGCTCGACGAGCAGGAGCCAGCTCCGGAGGGCTTGGGCGGTTCGGGACACCGCCGTCAGCAGCTCAGCCCCGAAGAGGTGGCCGAGATGGAGGAGAAGGTCCGAAAGGTCGAGCTGGCTATCAGCCTGGTACTGCGGATCGGCGTCGTCGTGAGCGTGGCCGTCATCGCTACCGGCCTCGGGCTCATGTTCGCCCATCACGCTGCCTACCTTCCGGTCCACGGGCACTTCTCCTACAAGGAGCTCACGTCGAAGTCGACGCGCTTTCCGCACTCGTTCTCCTCGCTCGGGCACTCGATCGCCCACGGCGACGGGCGGGGGATCGTGGTGCTCGGCGTGCTCATCCTGATCCTCACCCCTATCCTGCGCGTGGCGGTCGGCGTGCTGTCCTTCATCTACGAGAAGGACCCGCCCATGGCCATCGTCACGCTCTACGTCCTCGTCGTGCTGATCGGCTCGTTCTTCCTGGCAGGTGGGTGAGGCAATGGCGCCGACCGTCGATCGTCACTCGCCTCTCCCCCTGTGGGCGCAGGTCCTCGCCGACCTCCGGACGCGGATGGCGGCAGGCGAGTTCGAGGGTGGGTTCCCGACCGACGAGGAGCTCCGTGCCCACTACGGGGTCAGCCGCCAGACCGTCCGTGAGGCTGCCCGCCGGCTGCAGGACGAGGGGGTGATCGTCCGGTCGCGCGGTCGCCGCAGCGAGCTCGCCGAGTCGGTGCTCGAGCAGCCGTTGCACGCCTTCTACAACCTGGCCGAGACGGCTCAGGCCCACGGGTACGCGGAGCGGAGCGAGGTCCGGGCAGTGCGAACCGCCCGTGCCGGTGCGGTCGCCGGCACCCTGGGCGTCGAGCCCGACGACGAGGTCGTCTACCTCGAGCGGCTCCGGTTCGTGGGCGACGAGCCCTTCAGCGTGCACCACTCGTGGCTGCCCGCGCACCTTGCACGCGGCCTGCTCGACGTCGACCTCCGGTCCGGATCGCTCTACGACGCGCTCGTGTCGTGCTGCGGCGTGCGGGTGACGGGTGGCTGGGAGCGCATCCGGCCCGAGGTCCCCGACGCCAGTACGGCCGAGCTCCTCCAGCTGCCCGACGGCGTCGCCGTGCTCGTGCTCGAGCGCCTTGCCCTCGCCGCCGACATGCCCGTCGAGTGGCGCCACAGCGTCGTGCGCGGCGACCGCTACTCGTTCCGGGCCGACTGGACCCCGGCCTGACCGGACCGGCACGGTCCCCCGGTCCGGTCCTGGTGCCGGCACCCCGCCACCACTGCCACCGGGTCTGGCACCGGTGTCGGACCCGGCCTCACGCCGGCAGGTGGCCGAGGGCGGCGAGGAGGGCGTTGGGGTCGGCCACGTCGAAGAAGGCGAGGAAGCGGCGCTGGAGGACCAGGTCGAGACCCGTGTTGGCGTAGGCGACGTACGGCAAGGCAGACGCCGAGAGGCGGCGTGCTCGCGGCCTCAACGGGGCATCGAAGACGACGTCCACGTGCCGGCCGCCGCGGTGGCGGGACACCGTCAGCGGGAGCCCCTGCCAGGGCCACTCGGTGGAGCGGCGCCCCACGAGTGCGACGGCCCGCCGGTCGGTGAGCACGTAGAGGGTCCGGCGCTTGCGCCAGGCCTTGACGGCGAAGCGCCCGACGGCCACGTAGGCACCCGCTGTCGCGACCACGGCGCCCCACGCGGCGAGCAAGAGCGGTGGTGGCTCGTTGCCGAAGGACGGACCGGTCCACAGCAGGCTCGCCACCAGCACGGCCCAGAGCAGGCTGAGCGGGACGACGACGGCGTCCGCTCGCGTGAAGTGGACCGACGGATCGGGTGTGCCGCACCACAGCAGCTGCTCGCCGGGGCGGAGCAGCCCGCGAGCAGCTGCCTCCAGGTCGGGCGGGAGCGAGCTCGTCGTCGCTACCGGTGGTCTGCCCCACGAAGGTGCCGACCAGCGCGGCCCGTCGCCGGCGAGGGCCGCGCCGCAGGTCGGGCACGCCTGCTGGGTCAGCCACATCCCATGTCCGCCTCGGCACTGGCCGTAGAGGGGGGCGGCACACACCGGGCACGTCGCTGCCGAGGTCACCTGCCGCACCGGGTGGCCGTTGGGACAGTAGGCGGCGATCACCGCGGCGCCGCCGAGCGTCCAGAGGGCACGCGACGGCCGTGCCACCGGGTCGCCGAGGCGCTCGGCCGTCCCATCACGCCACGATCGTAGGCGAGGCCCGACAGCGCGAGGCGCCGGTGCGTCACGCCTCCGGCCGCGTCCGCGGGGCGCGCCGTGCTCCGTCCGCGCATGCACCGCCCCGGCTCGCGCCGACGAGCGCCGCGACGAGCCCGTCGGGGTCGTCGGCCGAGATCGTCACGGTGCGGACGCCGTCGGGAACGTCTCGTCCCCACCACGTCACGCGTGCACCCGGGACGAGCTCGAGGCGGACCGACGCCACGGGGCCGAAGGCCACGAGGGCCCCCGTGCCGTCGTCGCGCAGGACGAGCCCGGAACGGCCGCCGAGCCCCGGCGCCGGTTCGCGGACGCGTCGGACACCGACGATGTCCTTGAGGCGGACGCGCCCTTCGAGCAGGCACCCGTCGGCGAAGACGAGCTCGCCCCTCTCGATCCGGTGCGGCCGCGTGACGAAGCTGGCCACGAGGCCGGCGAGCAGCGCGAGCCCGTAGGCGTGGACGGCGACGACGAGCCACGCCCACCAGTGAGAGCCCCACACGACGCCGACGAGGACGTCAACGGCGACGAGCTCCACGGCGCTCAGCACGCCGAGGACCACGAGGAAGCCCTGGAGCTGGCGCCAGTACGAGAAGGTGATAGCGGCACGGTCGCGCCGGGACCTCCCCCTGGTCAGGTCGAAGAGCGCCTTCCAGAGGAGCGGCTCGAGGAGCACCAGGTGGGCCGTTCGCCGGGGCAGGAAGGTCGCGAGGCCGTTCTCGAGCGCACCGAGGAACGTGGTGCCCTCCCGCCGCCGGCGTGCCTCGCGCAGGACCACGATGCCGCCGGCGACGGCCGCGACGCACAGGAGCACTTCGACGACGGTGCCGAGGACGATGCCACTGCGGGCGCTCAGGGTGCCGACCGAGACGGGGATGACCTCGGCGACGACGACGACGGCGGCGACCGTCACGACCAGCACCGCCAGTGCGACGGCACGCGTCCGACGCCGTGCCTCGCCCGCGGCGCGGGGGGCGCTGCCCGTACCGTCCCGTCGCCCC
>JAJZJT010000157.1 GCA_021809995.1 Actinomycetes bacterium | reverse complement strand
GTCGGCGGCCGTCCGCCCCGTAAACCCGTCGGCACCGAGGTCGGCGGCGTGCTCGGCGTCGGGCACCGCCGCACCCCCCGCCAGCACCGTCGCGCCCGCCGCCCTGCTGGCGGCGACGGCTGACCGGGCAGCGCCGAGGTGATCGGTGACCGTGACCCCCACGAGCACGACGGCGCGCCGACCGGCGGACCGCTCGTGCCGGACGGCTTGGGCGAAGGCGTCATCCGGGGCGTCGGGCCCGAGGTCGACCACCTCGTAGCGGGCGGCGCGAAGGAGGTCGGCCACCATCGCCACCGGGATACCGTGGCGCTCGCCAGCCGGTGCCCCGACGACGACGGTCCCCCGACGACGCCCGCGGCGGGCAAAGCGCGGGCCGAGCCGCCCGATCAGGCGGAGCGCGACCGCCGTGGCCCGGTGCTCGTCGCCGACCCCGAGCACCCCCGCCTCCCACCGATCGCCCACCTCGGCAAGCGCCGGCGCCAGCAGGTCGACGTAGACGGCGGTCGGCTCGACCCCCGAGACCTGCGCGTCCTCGAGGATGGCCCACGCGCCCGCTTCGTCGCCGGCGACGAGACGGGACGCCAACCGGGCCTGGCGACGCGGGCCCGACCGCCGAGCCGCCCCCGCGGTGGGCCCGTCGCGGGGCTCACCGGCGACCAGCGCCTCGAGGTCGGCCAGCTCGACGCGCCAGCGACCGTCCCGATGCTCGGCGGCCAGCCGCCCGGTGCGGACGTAGCGGTAGGCCGTCATGTAGTGGACGCCCAGCCAGGCCGCCGCGTCCGCCAGCCCGACCCGCGTCGACGGCCCGGGGCCGGTCTCCCCGCTCGCCGCGACGGGGGGCGCGTGGTCGTCGTCGGGCATCGTCATCGCCTCCTCAGGCTACGGGGTCGGCGGCGGGCCCGGCCCGCGTTCCCGAGCGGCGCCCGTCGGGGAGGGTCATACTCTGGCCATGCCGGCGACCACTCAGCGCGACCCCGGCGAGACGAAGGCGGCGCTGCGCTCGTGGCTGGGCGCCCGCCTCGTGGACGTGCGCGATGTGTCCATCGGATCGTTGCAGACGCCCCCGGCGAACGGGTTCTCGAGCGAGACCATCCTCTTCGACGCCTCGTGGGTCGGACCCGGCGGACCGGTGCGCGACCATCGACTGGTCGCCCGCGTCGCCCCGAGCGGGCACACCGTCTTCCTCGAGCCCGACTTCGTCTGCCAGTGCCGGGTCCTCGAGGTGCTCGCGACGCGGTCCGAGGTCCCCGTGCCCGGCGTCGTCGGCGTCGAGGAGGACCCGGCCTACCTCGGCGCACCGTTCGTCGTCATGGAGCACGTCGACGGCCTGGTGCCGACGGACAACCCGCCGTACGCCATGGGTGGCTGGCTGGCCGAGGCGACACCCGAGCAGCAGCGTCGCCTGTGGTGGTCGGGGCTCGAGGCGATGGCGGGCATCCACACCCTCGACTGGCGCCGCCTCGGGCTCGAGGTCGTCGCCGGGGCACGTTCGGGTCGCCCCGGGCTCGAGCACCAGCTCGCCTACTACGACGACTTCCTGCGGTGGGCGGGCGGCGGAAGCGCCAACCCGGTGGTCGACGCGACGGCGGCGTGGCTCTCCGACAATCGGCCACCCGAGGAGGGGCCCCTCGTGCTCCTGTGGGGCGACAGCCGGATCGGCAACATGATCTTCGACGACTTCCGCTGCGCCGCCGTCCTCGACTGGGAGATGACCGGCCTCGGGCAGCCCGAGGCCGACCTCGGCTGGTGGCTGTACTTCGACCGGCAGCTCACCGAGGCGCTCGGGCTGCCCCGGCCCGCCGGGTTCCCCGGGCGCGAGGAGACCGTCGAGCGCTACGGCCAACTGGTCGGCCACGAGCTCGCCCACCTCGACTACTACGAGGTGTTCGCCGGGTACCGCTTCGCCGTCATCCTCGTCCGGCTGGCCAGCCTGCTGCAGGAGTCGGACATCCTGCCCATAGACTCGACGTTCGCCACCGACAACCTGGCCACGCAGCTGCTCGTCGGCATGCTCGACCTTCCCGACCTCGGCCAACCCGGGTGAACGACGCCCGGTGACCTGCCGGGCGCACGGGACGGCACGAGCCAGCACGGCACGAGCCAGCACGGCACGAGCCAGCACGGCACGAGCCAGCACGGCGCCGGGACGCCTCACAGCGCCGCTCGACCCGACAGACGGGCCGGGACCGCTCGTGGGCGGTCCCGGCGGGCAAGGCGGTCGGGCGCGCCGGCGGGACAACCGCCCGACCGGCAGCGGTCGGGTGCTGGCGAGCAATGACGGACGACGAGCAAGGGAGCAGGCGATGGAGCTGGGGATGGTCGGGCTGGGCCGGATGGGTGCGAACCTGGTGCGCCGAGCGCAGCGGGCGGGCCACACGTGCGTCGTCTACGACGTCGACCCGGACGCCGTCGAGGCGCTCGCAGGTGAGGGCGCCACCGGCGCGTCCTCGCTGGCGGACCTGGTCGCGAAGCTGTCCGCCCCCCGGGCCGTCTGGGTGATGGTGCCCGCCGGGGAGATCACCGAACGGACCGTCACCGAGCTGGCCGAGCACCTCGAGGCGGGCGACGCGATCATCGACGGTGGCAATTCCTCGTACCGAGACGACCTCGCCCGCGCCGAGGCTGTCAGTCCGAAGGGCATCCACTACGTGGACGTCGGGACGAGCGGTGGCGTCTGGGGGCTCGAGCGCGGCTACTGCCTCATGATCGGGGGCGAGGACGCGGTCGTCGAGCGCCTCGACCCGATCTTCGCCGCCATCGCGCCGGGGCTGGCAGCCGCCGAGCGCACTCCCGGACGCACCGGAGAGCCGTCCCGCGCCGAGCTCGGCTATCTCCACTGCGGACCGGTGGGCGCCGGCCACTTCGTCAAGATGGTCCACAACGGCATCGAGTACGGGGTCATGGCCTCCTATGCCGAGGGGCTCAACATCCTGCGGCACGCCGACGCCGGATCGGCGACCCGGACCGCGGACGCCGAGACGGCCCCGCTCGAGCACCCCGAGCTCTACCGCTACACGCTCGACATCCCCGCCATCGCCGAGGTGTGGCGGCGCGGCAGCGTCATCGCGTCGTGGCTGCTCGACCTGACGGCGGCTGCGCTCGTCGGCTCGCCCGACCTGAGCGACTTCGCCGGGCGGGTCTCCGACTCGGGCGAGGGCCGCTGGACGGCGATCGCCGCCGTGGAAGAGGGGGTTCCCGCGCCGGTGCTCACCGCTGCGCTCTTCTCGCGCTTCGCGTCGCGTGACCTCGACCGCTTCGGGAACCAGGTGCTCTCGGCGATGCGGCAGCAATTCGGTGGTCACGCGGAGAAGCAGAGCGAGTGACCGAGGCCACCGAGACGCGTCCCGGCCTCGACCGGGACGCGTCTCGCTCGGTGCTCGCCGAGGCGGCGAGGCGGCGCACGTTCGCCATCATCAGCCACCCGGATGCCGGCAAGACCACCCTCACCGAGAAGTTCCTCCTCTACGGCGGGGCGATCGCCGAGGCGGGCGCCGTGAAGGCCCGGGACGGTCGGCGTCGGGCGACGTCGGACTGGATGGCCCTCGAGCAGCAGCGGGGCATCTCGATCACCTCGACGGTGCTCCAGTTCACCTACCGCGACCACGTCGTCAACCTGCTCGACACGCCTGGGCACCGCGACTTCTCGGAGGACACCTACCGCGTGCTCACCGCCGTCGACGCCGCGGTCATGGTCCTCGACATGGCCAAGGGGATCGAGCCCCAGACCCTCAAGCTCTTCGAAGTGTGCCGTGCCGAGCACGTGCCCATCCTCACCTTCGTCAACAAGGCCGACCGACCGGGCCGAGACCCGCTCGAGCTGCTCGACGACATCGAGGCCCGCATCGGCGTCCGCCCGACACCGGTGACGTGGCCCGTCGGCGAGCCGGGCGCCCTGCGCGGCGTGCTCGACCGGCGCGACGGCACCTTCGTGCGCTTCGTGCGCTCGGTGCACGGCGCCACCGAGGCCGCCGAGGAGGTCGTGGGCCCCGACCAAGCCGCCGCCGAAGAGGGTCCGGCATGGCGCGAGGCCACCGAAGCGTGCGCCCTGCTCGACGAGGTCGGCGCCGACCTCGACGTGAAGACGTTCCTCGCCGGCGAGTCGAGCCCGCTGTTCGTCGGCTCGGCGCTCACCAACTTCGGGGTGCGCCACCTGCTGGACGCGGTGGTCGATCTCGCGCCCCCCCCGGCCCCCCGCCTCGATGCCGCGGGGAGGCCCCGCCCGCTCGAGGCTCCCTTCGCCGGCTTCGTCTTCAAGATGCAGGCGAACATGGACCCCGCGCACCGCGACCACGTGGCCTTCGTCCGAGTGTGCTCGGGCCGTTTCGCGCGCGGCATGGTGACCACGCACGGGACCACGGGGAAGCCCTTCGCCACCAAGTACGCGGCCGCCCTCTTCGGCGCCGAGCGGACGACCATCGACGAGGCGTTCCCCGGGGACGTGGTCGGCCTCGTGAACGCGTCGGAGCTGCGCATCGGCGACACCCTGCACGCCGGCGACCCGGTGACGTTCCCCCCGATCGTCTCCTTCGCCCCCGAGCTCTTCGTCACCGCCCGCAACGTCGACACGTCGCGTGCCAAGCAGTTCCGGCGCGGCCTCGAGCAGCTCGAACGCGAGGGGGTGATCCAGGTCCTCGTCGACCCCCGAGGGGACCCAACACCCCTCCTCGGCGCCGTCGGCCCCATGCAGTTCGACGTCGCCGCCCACCGTTTGGCCAACGAGTTCGGCGCCACCGTGGTGCTCGAGCCGACCGCCTTGCGCGACGCCCGCCTGACCGACGCCTCGACCGCCGACGTCCTCGTCGGCGAGCCCGGCGTGCGCGTCGTACGTCGGCGGGACGGCGCCCTGCTCGCCCTCTTCGAGAGCCGATTCCGCCGCGAGCGCCTCGCCTCCGAGCACCCCGGATGGCGCCTCGACCCGGTCGTCGGCGACGGCGGGCCGGGGGCGAACCTCGGGAGCTAGCCGGCGCGCACCACCTTGCGGAGACCGTGGTCGACGCAGGTGGCCGGGACCGGACGGCCGAGCAGGTACCCCTGGACGACGTCGCAGCCCAGCGCCTTGACGGTGTCGAGCTCGCCCGTCGTCTCGACCCCCTCGGCCACGACCTCGAGCCCGAGGTCGTGAGCCAGACGGACCACCGCCTCCATGATGCGGGTGTCGCCGTGCTCGGAGACGTCCTGGACGAACGCCCGGTCGACCTTGAGCTGGTCGACGGGGAAGCGCCGGAGGTAGGCGAGCGACGAGTAGCCGGTGCCGAAGTCGTCGATGGACAGGTGCACGCCCAGGTCCTTCAGGGCGGCCAGGACCTCCTCGTACCCACAGCGGTCGCCGAGCAGGATGCTCTCGGTGATCTCGAGCATCAGGGCGTCGGCCGGCATGCCGGTAGCGTCGAGGACGGACACGACCTCGTCGACGAAGGTCGGGTCGTCGAGCTGCCGACCCGACACGTTGACGGCCATCCGGGGGATGCCGCCGAGGACGATGCCCCACGCCACCGCCTGGCGGCACGCCTCGCGCAGCACCCACTGCCCGATGGCGACCATCAGGCCGGACTCCTCGGCGACCGGGATGAAGTCGAGCGGCGGGATGGTGCCGCGCTCGGGGTGCTCCCAGCGCAGGAGCGCCTCGAAGCCGACCACGGAGCCGTCCTGCGAGTCGCACACGGGCTGGTAGAGCAGCCGCAGCTCGTCACGCTCGAGGGCCTGGTGCAGCCCGCTCGCCATGGCGAAGCGGACGGGCCCCGATCCGTTGCCGACCTCGACGACGGCGACCCGGTTGCGGCCGGCGCGCTTGACCCGGTACATGGCGCTGTCGGCCTCGGCGAGCACCTCCTCGCTGCGGCAGCCCATCGTCGACACGGCGGCCACCCCCGCGCTGATCGTGAGGTACAGCGGTTGGCCGTCGACCGTCATCGGCTCGCTGACGGCGGCGCGCAGGCGCTCGGCCAACTGCTGGCCGTCGGCCACCGGGTCGGCGAGGTCCTCGAAGAGGACGACGAACTCGTCGCCGCCCATCCGGGCGACGAGGTCCTCGGGACGAACCTGAGCGCACAGGCGCCTGGCCGTCTCGACGAGCACGGCGTCACCGGCAGCATGCCCGAGGACGTCGTTGACCACCTTGAAGTTGTCGACATCGATGAAGACGGCGGCCAGGCCGACCGGGTGACGGGCGAGACGAGCGAGGGCGCGCTCGAGCCGGTCGACGAGCACGGCCCGGTTGGCCAGGCCGGTCAGGGTGTCGTGGAGGGCGAGATGGGCGAGGCGCTCCTGGAGCGAGCTCATCTCGGCGTCGTACCGCTTGGCCATGTCCACGAGGCTCGCCTGGCAGCTCTTGACCACCATGGCGGTGGCCTCGGCGACGATGTCGTCGGCGACGCCGAGCCGAGCACCCTCTTCGGCGAGCGTCGCGCAGGTCGTGTCGCTCCACCAGAAGTTGAGCTTGGTGATGAGGGTGACCGACAGCTGACGAGGCCGCCGACGGGTCGAGCCGGCCGCGGACGGGTCCTTCCGGTCGGGAGCAGGTCCGCTCGCGCCGGGCAACCGGCCCGGCACGGCTGCGGAGGAGGTGTCGACCGAGCCGCGGCGCTTCGGGGCGTCGTCGAGCTCGGGACGTCGGTCGCCGTCGACGCTCACTTCGGCCTGGCGGGCGGCGGCGTTGCCGACCGACGCGATCTCGGCCCGCTCCTCGGAGCCGGCCGCCTCGCCGGTCTGGAGCCACCGGGCGATCGTTTCGGTGGCGAGCAACGTGACGTGCCAGAGGGGGTCCTTCGCCACGTCCTCGAAGTCCATCGCGGGGTTGGCCTCGTGGTACCGGTGCTGGCAGGCGACCGTGATCTCGGTCACGCGAGCGGCGAGCGCTGCCCCGAGAGCGGCCCTCTGGGCCTGGCGGGCCTGGCGGGCCTGGCGGGCGCCACCGTCGCCGCCCCCACCGGGGGTCACGCCGTCTGCCAGTTGGTGCTCCGTCTGCTTCGTTATCGCGTCCACCAGGGAGAGCATCGGCCCGC
>JAJZJT010000156.1 GCA_021809995.1 Actinomycetes bacterium | reverse complement strand
TGCCGGGCAGCATCGCCACCCCGGCGGCGAGCGCCGCGGTGTTGGTCAGGTTGCCGTTGTGGGCGAGCGCGAACCCGGCCCGGCCGACGCCGCGGAACACCGGCTGGGCGTTGAGCCAGTCGCTCGTGCCCGCCGTCGAGTAGCGGGTGTGCCCGATGGCCAGGTGGCCCCGCAGGCCCGACAGCTTGCGCTCGTCGAAGACCGTCGTGACGAGGCCCATGTCCTTCATGACGGTGATGGCGTCGCCGTCGCTCACCGCCATGCCCGCGGACTCCTGACCGCGGTGCTGGAGGGCGAAGAGCCCGTCGAAGGTGAGGTGGGCGATCGGCCGGCCCGGTGCGTAGACACCGAAGACGCCGCAGGCCTCCTTGGCCTCCATCATCGGCCCCGCCCTCCCGTGCCGGCTCCGACGGCGGTCACCGGCGCGACCGTCGGCTCGGCGCTTCGGGGCCGAGGCCCGGCGCCCGCCCGATGCCAGAGCGGCTCGACGTCACGGCAGTGGAGCTGGCGATGCTGGGCACTCCGGGTCGGCCTCGCAGGTGTCATCGGTCGCGCGCGGCCCGGCCGCACCCGTGCGACGAGCACGGGAACCGCTCCGAGCCGCACCCCGAGCCTAGTGGTCCCGCCGCCCTCGCGTGCCAGCCCGGCTCCGGCTCCGGCTCGACCGCTAGCCTCGCCGCCGTGATCGACCTGCACACGCACTCGACCGTCTCCGACGGGAGCGATCCGCCTGAACGCATCCCCGAGCTCGCCGCTGCTGCCGGATGCTCCGCGGTGGCCCTCACGGACCACGACTCGCTGGCCGGGCTGCCCGCCGCTCGCCGACGCGCCGCCGAGCTCGGGCTCACCCTCGTCCCCGGGTGCGAGATCAGCTGCCTCGGCCCCGCCTCGGGCGGTATGCACGTTCTCGTCTACTTCGCCGAGGACGACGGCAGCCCCGTCTCCGCCGAGCTCGCCCGCCTGCGCGACGACCGCAGGGCCCGCAACGAGCGCCTGGTGGCGCGCTTGCACGAGCTCGGCGTGCCGATCGCCTTCGACGACGTGGTGGCCGAGGCCGGGGGCACCGAGGGCGTGGGACGCCCCCACTTCGCCGCCGTGCTGGTGCGGATGGGGACCGCCGACTCGATCGACGACGCCTTCGCCCGCTACCTCGGCGCCGGCACACCCGGCTACGTCCCCAAGGCCCGCCTCGAAGGTCCCGAGGTGGCGCGGCTCGCCGCAGCGTCGGGCGGGGTCGCCGTGCTCGCCCACCCGCTCAGCCTCGGGCTCGAGCCACCGGCCCTCGAGGCGACCGTCGCCGAGCTTGCCGAGGCCGGCTTCGTGGGCCTCGAGGCCCTCTACGGCCGCTACCGGCCCGAGGAGCGCCGCGCCCTCGCCGACCTCGCCCGCCGGCACGGCCTGGTGGCGACGGGCGGCTCCGACCATCACGGGGCGTCCAAGCCCGACCTCACCGTCGGCACCGGGCGCGGCGACCTCCGGGTCCCCGACCGGGTGCTCGAAGACCTGCACGCCCGCCGGCCGGCCACCTGAGAGCCTGACACTGCCCGACGAGGAGCACGCGCACCGGCCGCCCGGTGCGCGCGCTCAGGAAGAGGCAGGGGCCCACTCGTCGAGCAGGGCGGGCAGCGCCCCCCGCCACGCCGCCTGGGCCTCGGCCACGGGCACGTCGACCAGGTCGCCGAGGACGACACGGTCGCCGCCGGCCGTGCCCAGCACGGTGAAGCGCACGCCGGCCTCGGCGGCGCGTGCGCCCACCTCGGCGGGACGGGGCGTGCACACGAGCACCCGCGAGGGCGTCTCGGCGAAGAGGTCGCTATGGTCGGCGATCCCACCCGCCTCGACGCCGGTCCCGGACCGGACCGCCAGCTCGGCAAGCGCCACGCCGAGGCCACCTCCCGACACGTCGTGGACGCCGTCGAGGAGGGGCACGTCCCCGCCGCGGCCGGCGACTTGCTCGGCGACGAGGCCAGCCACCAAGCCGATCAGGCGGGCGTGGCCGGCGAGGTCGAGGCGGGGTGGCGTGCCGTTGCGGTGACCCCGCCGCTCGACGGCCCAGCGCGACCCGGCGAGTGACGGCCGTCCACGCGTCCCGGGCGCGCCCTCGGGCTCGGGGCCGGCGTCGAGGAGCACGACCGAGGAGCCCTCCCGCAGGGAGATGCCCGGTGGTCGGGCCCGGAGCTCGTCGACCAGCCCGAGGGCACCGATGACCGGCGTCGGGTCGATGTCGGCTCCGGCGCTCTCGTTGTAGAGGCTCACGTTGCCGCCCACCACCGGGAGCCCGAGGGCGAGGCACGCCTCGGCCATGCCGTCGATGGCCTCGGAGAGCTGCCACATCACCTCGGGGTGCTCGGGGTTGCCGAAGTTGCAGCAGTTGACGACGGCGACCGGTCGGGCTCCGGTGCATGCCACGTTCAAGGCGGCCTCGGCCACGGCGGCGGCCGTGCCCGAACGGGGGTCGAGGGAGCACCACCGCGGGTTCGAGTCGGTGGCGAGGGCGAGGCCGCGGTCGCTCGGCGGCAGGCCGGGTGCGGCCAGCTTCAGCACGGCGGCGTCGCCGCCGGGGCCCTCCACCGTGTTGAGGAAGAGCTGGTGGTCGTACTGGCGGTACACCCACGACGGGTCGGCGAGCAGGGCGAGGAGGTCCTCGGTGCACGACGCCGGTGCAGGGAGCGCTCCGGGGTCGTCGGCCAGCCGGGCGTCGAGGTCGGTCGGGCGGGCGAGGGGGCGGTGGTAGAGGGGCGCCTCGTCGCTCAGCGACCGGGCCGGCACGTCGGCGAGCACGGCGCCGCCGAAGCCGTCGAGGACCCTGAGGTGGCCGACGCCCGACCCGTCGGGCTCGGTGACCCGCCCGACGACGGCGGTGCGCACCTCCCAGCGCCGGCACACCTCCTCGACGCGGGGCAGGTCCTCGGGGGTGACGATGGCGAGCATGCGCTCCTGGCTCTCGGAGGTCATGACCTCGTAGGGCTCCATGCCCGGCTCGCGCCGGGGCACCGCCGTCACGTCGACGTCCATGCCGACACCGCCCCGGGCGGCGGTCTCGCTCGTGGCACAGACGAGGCCGGCACCGCCGAGATCTTGGATGCCGACGACGAGCTTGGCCTCGAGGAGCTCGAGGCAGGCCTCGATCAGGCGCTTCTCCTCGTAGGGGTCACCGACCTGCACGCTCGGGCGCTTGGCGGCGGCCGCCCCGTCCTCACCGCCGAAGCCGGCCGAGGCCAGCACCGACACCCCGCCGATGCCGTCGCGCCCGGTGGTCGAGCCGAGCAGGACGGCAACGTTGCCCGGGCCCGACGCCCGCCCGAGCACGAGCCGGTCGACGGGCAGCACGCCCATGCACAACACGTTGACGAGCGGGTTCCCGGCGTAGGTGGGGTCGAAGGTGAGCTCGCCCCCCACCGTCGGGACGCCCACCGAGTTGCCGTACCCCGAGATGCCGGCCACCACGCCCTCGACGAGCCACCGCTGGTGGGCCTCCTCGGGGTCCCCGAAGAAGAGCGGGTCCATGACGGCGATCGGCCGCGCTCCCATGGTGAAGATGTCGCGCAGGATGCCGCCCACGCCGGTGGCCGCGCCCTGGGTCGGCTCGATCGCCGAGGGATGGTTGTGGCTCTCGATGCGGATGGCCACGGCGATGCCGTCACCGGCGTCGACGACCCCGGCGTTCTCACCCGGACCGACGAGGACGCGCTCGCCCTCGGTCGGCAACCGTCGCAGGTGGACCCGCGACGACTTGTACGAGCAGTGCTCGCTCCACATGACGGCGTAGAGGGCGAGCTCCAGGTGGTTGGGATGGCGGCCGAGGACCTGCTCGACTTCGGCGAGCTCGCCGTCGGTCAGGCCCAGCGCACGATGCATGGCGAGGGCAGCGAGCTCGTCTCCGGCTGTCATTCCCGGGGCTGCGTCACCTGCGATGGCGTCGCCCGCAGCGGCGGCTGGCGCGTTCCTGCCGGAGCGACCGCCCCCGGACGCGGCCTCGGGCTCGTGCGCGTCGGGCGAAGCAGCGGCCTCCATGGCGCCGATGCTACAGGCCGCCGGCCGGCCGGCGGCCCTGGTCCCGCTCTGGTCGCGCCCCGATCGCTTGGCAACCGCCCGGTGGCGTTCTTTGGCGCAGTTCCGGCTGGGGACGGCCCCGCTCGCAGCGCGCATCGGTCACCGTGATAGCTGTCATCGCCCGGTGTCGGAGCTGGCTCGACGCGACCCCCCACGTCCCTGCATTCCGCTCCCGATCCGGTCCCCTGCCGTGCCTGGCACCGGGACGTCCCCCGTCGCCGCTGGGATTCCCGTCCGTTCCGCGGGGTCCCGCAGCGATGGGGTCGACGGCGGCCCTCCCGAATTCGTCAATAGGGCGTCGGGGGCTTCCTGCGTTGTCGGCGGACCGTCCTTCCTGACTTTGCCGTAAGCGGTTCCGAACTTGTGAGCACAGAAGGTTCCGTCGTGGAGTGCCTTGCACCGACAAGCAGAGGGTGCGAGACTCGTTCCATGCCTACCGCCGCCGCCAAGAAGCCACGTAAAAAGACGCCGATGTCCGATGCCCACAAGGCGGCGCTCGCCGCCGGGCGCGAGGAAGGAAGGATCGTCCGCAAGTACCTCGAGGCGATCGAGCAAGCCAAGCCACGACGGGGCCGCAAGCGCTCGCCCGACACGATCGCCAAGCGGCTCGCCGCCATCGAGGACGAGCTGCTCGACGCCGACCCGCTGTCGCGCCTCCACCTCATCGAGGAGCACCAGCGTCTCGAAGCCGAGCTCGAGCAGGCCGACGACACCGTCGACCTCGCCGAGCTCGAAGAGGACTTCGTGCGCGTGGCCCGTGCCTACGGCGAGCGCAAGGGGATCTCCTACTCCGCCTGGCGCGCCGTGGGCGTCAGCGCCGGCGTGCTGCAGCAGGCCCAGATCGCCCGCACCCGTCGCTGAGCGCCCGCGCCCGCCCGGTGCCCGGTCAGGGGACGGCGGCCGGCACCGGGTGGGGTCGCAGGCGGCGGCCGACCGGGACGGACGCCACGCCCGCAGCGCGGCCCGAAACGGTCGCCGTCGGCGCGTTCAGCAGGGGACCGAGGCGCCGAGGAGGGCGCTCAGCAGCACCCGGCCGTCCGTCGAGCCGAGCAGCGGGTCGCACGCCCGCTCGGGATGGGGCATGAGCCCCACGACGTTGCGCCCGGCATTGCACACCCCGGCGATGTCGTCGACGGAGCCGTTGGGGTTGTCCACATAACGGAGGACGACCCGGTCGTCGTCGCGCAGCTCGGCAAGCGTGCGGGCGTCGCAGGTGTAGTTGCCCTCGAAGTGGTTGACCGGCACCCGCAGGCGCGTGCCGGGGGCGACCCCCCCGGTCAGCACCGAGCGGTCGGTCGCCACCTCGAGCTCGACCGTCTCGCACACGAAGCGCAGGCCCCGGTTCTTCTGCAACGCCCCGGGGAGGAGCCCCGCCTCGGTCAGCACCTGGAAGCCGTTGCAGATGCCGACGACCGGCCCGCCGTCGGCGGCGAAGCGGGCGATGGCCTCCAGTACCGGGGCGAAGCGGGCGATGGCCCCCGGGCGCAGGTAGTCCCCGTGGGCGAAGCCACCGGGCAGGACGACGGCGTCGACGCCGCCGAGGTCGTCCTGGTGGTGCCAGACGAGCTCGGCCTCGGCACCGAGCGCCCGCACCGACTGGACGACGTCGTGCTCGCAGTTGCTGCCGGGGAAGACGACGACCCCCACCCGGGCGGCCATCAGTCGGTCCCGCCCGCCGCCCCGGCGGCCAGCGCGTGCTCCTCGCTCACCGGCCCGGTGACGGTCACGGTCCACTCCTCGAGCACGGGGTTGGCGAGCAGCCGATCGGCGACCAGCTCGGCCTCGGCCACCGCACCGGCGTGGTCGTCGGCTTCGACCTCGAAGCGGAACGCCTTGCCGGCGTGGAGCCCGCGCACCGAACGGACGCCGAGGGCGGGCAGGGCGCGCTCGATGGTCGCGCCCTGCGGGTCGGCGATGCCCGGGCGCAGCTGCACCTCTACCAGGGCCGTGAACGTCGAACGGTCGCTCATGCTCCCTCCCAGTCTGCCAGCGAGCGGCCGCAGATGCGCTCGTAGGCCTCGCGGTAACGGCGGGACGTCTCGGCCACGACGTCGGGCGGCAGCGACGGCGGCGGTGGCCTCTTGTCCCACGGCTGGACTTCGAGCCAGTCGCGCAGCGGCTGCTTGTCGAACGACGGCGGGGTCGTCCCCGGCTCCCAGCGGTCCGCTGGCCAAAAGCGCGACGAGTCCGGGGTGAGCACCTCGTCGCAGATGGCGAGGCGCCCGTCGAGGATCCCGAGCTCGAACTTGGTGTCGGCGACGATGATGCCGTGCTCCTCGGCTGCGGCCGAGGCGCGGTCGTAGGCAGTGAGACAGATCCGCGCCGCTTCCTCGAGCACCTCGCGGCCGACCAGGTCGGCGGCCTCGGCGAGGGTCAGGTTCTGGTCGTGGCCCTCGGTCGCCTTGGTCGACGGGGTGAAGAGAGGCTCGGGAAGGCGCTCGGCGTGGCGCAGCCCCGCCGGGAGGCGGACGCCGTGGACCGTGCCCGAGGCCGCGTACTCCTTGGCCGCCGAGCCGGCGAGGTACCCGCGCACGATGCACTCGAGCGGCAGCATGTCGGCCCGGCGCACGAGCATCGCCCGGCCGGCGAGAGCGCTGAGGCCGCCGGGCAGGTCGGCCGCCTCGAAGGGAAACGTGGGCGGGTCGACGGAGACGAGGTGGTTGGGCGCGACGTCGGCGAGCCGGCCGAGCCAGTGGACCGTCATGGCGGTGAGGACCCGCCCCTTGTCGGGGATCGTCTCGGTCATGACCACGTCGAATGCCGAGATGCGGTCGGAGGCCACGAGCAGGAGGCGTCCGTGGCCGGCGTCGTAGAGGTCGCGCACCTTGCCCGAGTGCACGAGCGGGAGCCCCCGGCTCACCATCACGCCCCGCCGCTCGCCGCAGCTCGGCCGCCGGGGGCGGCTGTGCCCCCCGACGCGCCCCCGGGGGGGGCGTCGAGGGCGTCGGTGAACCGGTGGACGTGGCGCAGCATCCGCGGGAGGTCGAACGCGGCGTCGAGCTCGGCAGCCGACAGCGTGAC
>JAJZJT010000155.1 GCA_021809995.1 Actinomycetes bacterium | reverse complement strand
CCGGCGGACGTGCCCACCGAGTCGATGCGCCGTGCCAGCGTGTCGATGGAGCGCGCCAGGTCGGCATGGGCACGTCGGAGCGCGTCGAGGTTCGCCTGGATCGAGGCGAGGTCGACCTCGCGGCCGTCGGACGGAACGTGCCCTTCGTTCGCCATGTGCCTCTCCCTCCGCCGGTTCACCGGCGGTCGACGCCCGGGTGCGCCGCACGACCGGGGTGCGCACCCGGCGCATGGTATCCGACGCTGTGCGACGAGTGTCGTCCCCGGTCCGACGGCTTCCTACTCCATCGCCCTACTCCATCGAACGGACACGGGCCGCACTTGAGCGGTGAGTCCGACAGAGGCGCCAGCTGCCGAGCACGCGGCCACGGGCCCGAGCCGAGCCCGGAGCGGGTCGTCGGCGGTCAGGCCAGGGCGACAGCCCGGAGCTCGTCGAGCGAGAGCTCCGAGGTGGCCTCGCCGCCGCACTGGGCGCAGTGCTTGACGTGGCGCCAGCTCCGCAGGAGCCGGGTCCCTTCGGGGTTCAGAAGGACGACGAAGGACTCCGACTCAGGGTCGAGCTCCACGCCGTAGCAGGCGCGCCACTCGGTGGAGGCCGGGACCCCGTGGTCGTCGATGCCCTTCAGCACCCGACGGAACCGTTCGTGCTCCATGTCGATGATCCACGTGCTGTGGCACGACTCGATGACGAGTGGTTCCATGCATCCATTGTGCCACTCGGTCGTCCGGTGCCCGTCCGAATTCGATGTCGGTTCCGTGACGATCCGATGTCCGCCACCGAGGGTGCGGATCGCCGCTCCCGGCGGCCCCGTCGTGGACGCGTTCAGTGATGTTCCGGCGGCTCTCGACTCGTCTCGTGCGGTGGCACCCCGCCGCGGAGCACCCGTGTCGGCACCCGCACGTCGACCGTCGTGCCGGCCCCCGGGGCTGAGTGGATGGTGAAGGTGGCTCCGACGAGGGCGGCTCGCTCGGCCATGCCCGGCACGCCCAGTGACGAGCCCCCCCCTCTGAGGGCGGGCGCGCCCGGCTCGAAGCCGCACCCGTCATCGGTGACGAGGAGCCGGACGCCACCAGGGTCGAACTCGAGGCCGGCCGCCACGCGGGTGGCACGGGCGTGCCGTTCGGCGTTCGACAGCGCCTCCTGAGCGATGCGGAACAGGGCGAGCTCGACGGGTGGAGGCAGCCGCGTCGCCGTGCCTGTCACGCCGAGCGTCGTCTCGAGGCCCGCGCGCGTCCCGGCCTCGGTGAGCAGCTGGGAGATCGACGCCTCGAGGCCGAGGTCGTCGAGGATCGACGGCCGGAGCCCCTTGGCGATGCCCCGTAGCTCGGCGACCACGAGCTCGGCGGTGGCCCGGACATCGGTCAGGGGCAGCGCGGCGTTCTCCCCGTCGTCGGGGCCCGACCCCTCCGCCGCGTCCGTGCCGCGTCGCTCGCGGTCGGCGGGTGCGCGGTGTGCCTGGTGCTCGTCGATCTGGCGGCAGAGGTGGATCAGGGACTGCAGCGGTCCGTCGTGGAGCTCCTGGGCGAGGTGTCGCCGCTCCTCCTCCTGCCCGAGCACGACGCGGGCGGCGAAGGCCTCCATGCGGGCCTGCCGGTCGAGCTCGGCGGTGACGTCGTCGAAGACGACCTGCAGGCGGCGTTCACCTGGGGCGCCGACGGGAGTCACGGCGGGGCGCATCAGGACGCGCGCGCCCGCTGCGTCGAGGGCGAGCGGGGCGACCGGCTCATCGCCCCGGGTGCCCACGGAGGGCGTTCCCGGGCGCGAGACGAGCAGGGAGAGGACGTAGGCGGCCCCGTCTGCCCCGATGACGTCGACGAGGCGGGGCCGGACCGTCGCCGCGCCCTGCGCCTGGACGGCGGGGAAGAGCCGGCTGGCCGACGGGTTCGCGTCCACCACGACACCGTCACCGTCGACGATGAGGATGGGCGACTGGTTCGAGTCGAACAACTCGCGGTACCGGGCCTCGACCTGCTCGTGAGCACGGCGGGCCTCGGCGGCGAGCGCGGCGGCATCACGTCGTGCCGATGTGCGCTGGCCCACGGCCACGGCCGCCACGTTGACCACGACGACCTCGACGACCTCGACCCATGCCACCGACAGGCTGCCGGCGTTGCCAGCGGCGACGAAACGGGGTGCGGCGAGCAGGGTGGCCACCCACGCGGTGGCGACGCCGCCGGCAAGGCCGAAGCGGCTGGCGGCGTAGACGACGGCGGGGAGGAGGAGGACGAGCGTCGCGTACTCGTTCACCGGCGACACCGCCGAGAGGTGCCCCGAGACGACGACGGCGAGCTCCGCCAGGGTCAGGCCGACGAGCACCAGCTGGACGAGCCAGAAGCGCGAGTCGGCCCAAGGACGCTCGGGCGTCACGGCGTCGGGGGGACGTCGGCACCAGCCAGGGCACCGGTGGCGAGGGCGACGGTGACCAGCTCGGTACGCGACGACGCGCCGAGCTTCTCGAAGGCGTGGTTGAGGTGGGCTTCGACCGTGCGGGGACTGATGCTGAGCTGGCGGGCAATGGCCTTGTTGGCGAGGCCGCGTGCCACGAGCCGTACGACCTGGCGCTCACGGGCGGTGAGCGCACCGGCAGCGTCGTCCGCGCCGGCGGCGGACCGTGCCCCCACGACGCCGGGGTCGAGGACGACCGTTCCCCGACGAGCATCGTGGATGGCCCGCACGAGCTCGGCGCCCGGCGTGGTCTTGAGCAGGTAGGCGGACGCCCCGACGGACAGCGCAGCCCGCACGTAGTCCTCGTCGTCGTAGGCGCTCAGGACGACGACCGTGGCGTCGGGGTGCCCGTCGACGATGCGACGGGCGAGGTCGATCCCGTTCGTGGAGGGGAGCCGGATGTCCACGAGGACGACGTCGGGGTCGAGCTCGTCGACGAGGGCGAGGGCGGCAGGGCCGTCCCCGGCCTCGCCGACCACGGCGAAACCGCCCGCCTCCTCGAGGATCCGGCGCGTGCCCGTGCGCAGCAGCTCGTGGTCGTCGACGATCACCACCCGGGCCGCGTCGTGGCTCCCCGTGCTCACCTGGCCATCGTACGGTCACGCATGGAGCGCAGCGAGGCTCGCCACCATGGCAGCCAGCGACGCCGCCACCACCGGAGCACCGGCGACGGCGCCAGCGACGCCACGGACGCGCCCACCTGGACGGCGCGTGACCGTCCCGCCCGGGAGCGGGCGGGTGCTCGTCCCGCACGAGCCGGTCCCGCACGAGCCGGTCCCGCACGAGCCGGTCCCTGTGCACGCCCCCGTGCCGGCGGTGCCGACGCTGGTCGAGGTGAGCGCGGCGGGGCGGGTGTGGAGCGCGCGGTTCGCAAGGACCGCCATCACGCCGACGACGACGGCGGCACCGGCGCCCCAGATCGGGCCCGACCAGTCGGGAGCGTGCGACCCAACGGGCGGGCCCACCTGGGTGCCGCCGACCCACGCTCCTGCTGCGAGCACCACGGCCCGGCCTCGGTCCCACGGGCGCTCGCCTTCGGGGTCGACGCGTCGGAGCACTGCGAAGACGGCGGCGCCGGACAGGGTGCCTGCGGCCAGGCCCACGAGGGTCCCCACGCCATGGGCGGCGAGGGCGACGACGACGGCGCCTGCTCCGGCGACGGCCAGCGAGACGACCGCCAGCCCGAGGGGCGGGTGGCGACCCTCGGCCTCCACCAGCACGAGCGCGGCGGCGCCGGCGGCGAGGAGGCAGAAGACGGCGGCGGGAGCCGTGCCGTGCCACGCCCAGGTCACGAGGCCGAAGACGAGCCCGGTACCAGCCTCGACGGCCGGGTAGCGGGCCGAGATCGGGGCTCGGCACGTGTGGCACCGTCCGCCGAGGACTGCCCACGAGGCGAGCGGGACGTTCTCCCACCACGCGAGCTGCCGCCGGCACGACGGGCAGAACGAGCGCGGCGTCGCGACGGAGAGGTGGCGCGGTGCACGGTAGGCGACGACGTTGAGGAAGGAGCCGACGAAGAGACCAGTGGCCACGGCCACCACCAGCACCACGGGGAACAGCCGTGCTCCGAGCGACGGGTCGACGAGCGCGCTCACGGCGCCAACCGTGCCACACCCGGCGGGGCAGCTCCGACACCTCGGGGCCGGTGGGTCACCCGACGAGCGCGCTCATGGCGGCCGGCTGGCACAATGGCATCACAAATAGTATTGACTCAACCACGGATAGCGCGAGAGTGGTCGTGCGGTCTGGCGCGGCGTGATTCACGTTCAATCTCGGCGACAGGTGTGCCGATGGGGAAGCCATGAGCGATGTCGATGCCATCCGGTCGCTGGCAAGCGAGCACGACCTGGAGTTCGTCGACCTCGACCGCTACAGCGTCGATCCGGGTGCGGCGGACGCGCTGCCGGAGGAGCTCGCACGGCAATTCCAGGCCGTCCCTGTCAAGCGGCGCTTCGGGACGCCGGTCGTCGCCATCGCCGACCCTGACGACGTGTTCGCCGTCGACGCCCTGCGCGCTGCCATCGGTCGCGACTTCATCTCGGTCGTCGCCGTCCCCAGTCAGATCGCCGCGTGCCTGGAGCGCCAGTACGGTGCTGGTGACGCACCTGCCGCGACCTGGGACGCCGCCGTGCCGGAGGCGCCCGCTGCCTCGCAAGTGGCCGACGTCCCCGAGGCCGGTCCTGGCGTTCCCGACGTCGCCGAGGCCGATGCCGCCGCGCTGTTCGCCGCCGATCCCGCCGGGGCGGACGCGGACTTCGGGCTCGTCATGGCGCCGCCGGTGTCGGGTGATCCGCTCCTGGCGGAGGCGGCGTCCGCGCTCGTCCCCGACCTGGGCACTGCTGGGTACCTCGACGACTCGGACGACGTCGACGACACGCTCGGCCTCTCGCTCTTCGGGTCGGCCTTTGTCAACGCAGGATCGACCGACGTGGACCCCTTGCTCGAGGACCCTGTGCTCGAGGACCCGGTCCTGCCGGCCGCAGAGCCCTGGGCTCCCGGCGTTGCGGCCCCAGGTGGTGTGGCCGATCCGGCGGTCGGAGCGGTAGCACCGATGCCTGGCGAGGGCGGCGCCGGCGACGTCTGGCAGGACCTCATGGCACTGCCGGTGGACGGTCCGATCGGCGCCGGTGCAGCCGCTGTGGAGGGACCAGGAACGGGCGGCGTGCAGGCCTCGGCGGACCAGGTGCCGAGCAGCGTGCCCGAGATGCCCGGCGCAGCGGACCAGGTGGGAGCTGCTCCCGACCTGGCGCCTGAGCTGGCCCCCGACCTGGCTCCCGGCATCGAGCCGGAGAGGGTCGCCGAGCTGTCGCCTGAGCCGCCTCCCGGCATCGAGCCGGAGAGGGCCGCCGAGCTGGCAGAGCTCGCAGATCCGGCAACGGTCGGCACCCCCGTGTTTGACGACGTGGCCGGAGACTTCGGCGCCCCGGCGGCCGCTGCCACCGGGACTGGGGCGGTAGCCGCCGCGGACGACGTCGCCGCGCTCACCGCCGATCTCGTCGACGAAGCCGTCGCGTCCTTCGAGGAGCTACACGCCGAGGAGCAGCCCGACGTAGAAGGGTCCGGTTACGGGCCGACCGCCGGGTTCCCCGCCCTGGCCAAGGCGTTGGTCGACGGAGACCGTGTGGACCTCGAGGACATGGTTTCGGTGCTCGCCGAGCACGCCGAGACCGGCAACACCATCGCCCGTATCCTCACAGCTCGTCGACTGGTGTCCGAGGCCGACCTGATGTGGGCCATGGCGCAAGAGATGGGCCTCGACTTCGTCGACCTCGACGTCGTCGGGGTCAACTACGCCGACGCCAGGCTCCTGCCCGAGTCGACCTGTCGGCATCACAACGTGCTCTGCATCGCCACCGACAACGGCACACCGGTCGTGGCTTCGTCCAACCCCACGGACGTCTTTGCCGTGGACGACCTGCGCACGATCATCGGCGGCAGCTTCGTCACGGTCGTGGCGACGCCGGGCCAGATCGCCAGCTACATCGGCAAGGCGTTCAGCGGCGGCGGCGACGCCGCCGACATGGCGGTCGAGGCGTCTCGGGGCTTCGACGGCAGCGTGTCGTCGGAGCAGGGCATCGAGGACATCCAGGCGGCCACCGACGACGCGCCGATCGTCCGCTACGTCAACCTGCTCATCCTCCAGGCGCTCAACGAGCGCGCCTCGGACATCCACGTCGAGCCCACGGCTGGCGAGCTCCGGATCCGCTACCGGATCGACGGCGTGCTCCACGACGTGTCCACCGCGCCGCGCTCGATCGCCGCGGCGGTCACCACGCGGCTGAAGGTCATGGCGGACATGAACATCGCCGAGCACCGCGTCCCACAAGACGGGCGCATCTCGCTCTCGGTCGGCTCGAAGGGCGTCGACCTCCGCATGGCCACGCTGCCCACCATCCATGGGGAGAAGGTCGTCATGCGCGTGCTCGACAAGTCGAGCGTGGTGCTCGGGTTCAGTGACCTCGGCTTCGACGACGACCTCCTCGCCACCTACGAGGGCATCTACACCAAGCCGTACGGGACGATCCTCGTGACCGGTCCGACCGGCTCGGGCAAGTCGACGACCCTGTACACGACGCTCACCGCTCTCAACTCGTCCACGAAGAACATCATCACGGTCGAGGACCCCGTCGAACTGCAGATCAAGGGCATCAACCAGGTCCAGCTCAACGTCAAGGCGGGCCTGACCTTCGCGGCCGCTCTCAAGTCCATCCTGCGCTCGGACCCCGACATCGTGCTGGTCGGCGAGATCCGTGACCGCGACACCGCCGTCACCGCCATCGAGGCCGCTCTCACCGGGCACCTGGTCCTGAGCACCCTGCACACGAACAACGCCGCGTCGACCCCGATGCGGCTGATCGAGATGGGCCTCGAGCCGTTCCTCGTCACGTCGGCGCTTTCGGGCATCCTCGCCCAGCGCCTCGCCCGCCGTCTGTGCGTCCACTGCAAGGAGGCGTTCCAGCCGAGCGAGGCGGACATCGTGGCGGCCGGCTGGCGGGTGGAAGAGGTCGAGCGCCCCGACGGCATCCCCAAGCTCTACCGGGCGGTCGGCTGCTCGGCGTGCTCCAACACCGGCTACCGCGGGCGCAAGGCACTGGCGGAGCTGATGCCCATGACCGAGGAGATCGAGCGC
>JAJZJT010000154.1 GCA_021809995.1 Actinomycetes bacterium | reverse complement strand
ACTACGCCCGCAGAGTCGGGGGACACCCTACCCGCTCCCGCCGGGGCCGCACGCCGCCTGGCCGGTAGATCGTCCCCGGAGCCGCCCGCCCCCCGGGCCTTCACCCGCCCGCCCCCCGGGCCCCCGCCCCCCCCGGGCCCCGGGCCGACCGGCACCTTGTCGGGCTGGGCCATCGCCAGCATGGCCGCCCGGCTCTGGGGGAGCACGAACCCCGAGGCGATCGCCTCGTCTGTCGCCTTGGCGTACTCGCGCAGGTACACGGCCCGCGACGGGTAGAGCCTGGCCAGCGTGCTGGTCGGGATGGGCGTCGTCGACCCGGCCAGCAGGCAGGCGATCGACCCTCCCGGGGAGGCGTGCCCCGACAGCACCTCGGTCGGCACTTCGACGGGAGGGGTGCGGATGCCGCCCTCGACGATGCCGAGCGAGCTGCGCACGTACTTTCCGTTGCGGGTCACGAACCGGGGGGCGTGGGGTGGCGGCGGCCCGCCGTCGGCCCACCGGGTGAGCTGCACGAGTGCCGCCTCCACCACGAAGTGGTCGGGCCCGGCGTTCACCGGCGTTGTGCACCCGAACAGCTTCGCCACCGATCCCAGTTGGTACACGTCGACGTGGGACGTTCCCGCCACCTCCCATGTCCGGATCCGGTCGGTGTCGGGCTGGCTCGCCGGCAGGTAGTCAAGCAGCCCGGCTACGTCGGACTCGGTCTCGACCATCAGCACCGGGGCGTGCAGGTCGGTGCGGATGCGCACCGGCGGCCCGCCGATCGTCTGGGCGATGTTGATCCCCTTGCCGGCCTGGCCGAGCGGCGCGGCGCCCCCGCCTCGGCTGTGCACCAAGAAGCCGTCGTACTCGTGCTCGAGCGGTTGCACCCCGTCGATGTAGGTGGTGAGCATGATCGCCGACTGGGACTCACCGGCGGCCAGCAGCACCTTGGGGTGCAGCGGCCCGAGCGGGTCGACGCCCCGGGGGTGACGGAGCAACCGCCCGACCTGGGTGAAGATGTCGTAGGAGAAGGCGTCGCCGGGGTGGTGGAGCTTTCCGTAGCGGGCGGGGTCCTCGGCCACGATCCCCTTGCCGGCCCCGCCGAGGGAGCTCACCGGCGTCGAGACCGCCACCGGGCCGCCCTCGATGCCGATGTACTGCGCGGACACCCCGACCCACGCGTAGCCCGCCCGGACGAGCTCGTTGCGGAGGTAGGTGTACTCGGGGGCGGCGTCCAGCCCGCCCGACACGTTGAGCCACTCGACCACCACCACGCCGTTGAACGCCGACGGCGACCTGGGCCGGCGCACGACGATGCGCGTCTCGTAGGACGCGCTCGGCCCCGGGGCCAGGTGGAACCGCCCGTTCGAGCCGAGCGCGCCCACCGCCCGGTAGGAGACGGCCGTGCCCGTCACCGAGAGCTCGTCTTGTACCCAGCTCGACGGCAGCGGGGGCAGCGTCGCTGCCGAGGCGAGGTCGATCCCGTTCCCGCCGGTGAGCGGCGCCGCGACCGGCACCGGGCCAGGCGCCGGAGCCACTCGGCCGTTGGCCGACGGACCGGGGAGCCCGGCCAGGCCCGCCTTCGAGGCCGACAGCCCGGCCGTGCTCGAGGAGGACGCTGTTCCCGCCGACGAGCACCCCGCCGCCGCGAGTGCCACGACCACCAACCCGGCCACCACCGCCGACGTCCTCCGCATGTCACGTCCCCCTCCGCCGCCGTCCGTCGTCGCCGGCGTCCGAGACGCTACGCGACCGGGCAGACCTCCGCCGAAGCTCCGCCCGGCACCCCGCAGCGACCTGGGACCGGCCACGCTCCGCCGACTCGACCCCGGGCGCCTCGGGTCAACTAGCGTGCATCCGGCATGGTGCTCTCCGACCGCTCCATCCGCGAGGCGCTCGACGCTGGACGCATCGTCATCGACCCCCTGGGCGAGGGCTGCGTCCAGCCGTCCTCGGTCGACCTCCACGTCGACCGCTACTTCCGTGTCTTCCGCAACCACACGAGCCGCGTCATCGACGTCCGCGAGGACCAGGAGGACCTGACCGAGCTGGTCGAGATCCCCGAGGACACCGCCCTCATCCTCCACCCCGGCGAGTTCGTTCTCGGCTCGACCATGGAGCGGGTCGGCCTCCCCGACGACCTGGTCGCCCGGCTCGAGGGCAAGTCCTCCCTCGGCCGCCTTGGCCTGCTCATCCACTCGACGGCCGGCTTCGTGGACGCCGGCTGGGACGGCCACCTGACCCTCGAGCTCTCCAACGTGGCCACCCTGCCCATCACCGTCTACCCGGGCATGAAGATCGGCCAGATCAGCTTCCTGCAGATGACGACCGCCGCCGAGCGCCCCTACGGTTCGGCTGGGCTCGGGTCCAAGTACCAGGGCCAGTGGGGCCCCACCCCCAGCCGCTACGCCGACAACTTCCGCTCGTGAGCCACCCGCCGGCCCCCGTTCTCGTGCCGCGCGCCCCGGTCGTCACGGGTGCCTCGACCGACCTGCCACAATTGCGCCCGACGCTGCCCCGACCCACGACGCCGCGCCCCCCGGTGCGGTAACCCCAGGAGGAAGTCAGTGCCCCTCAGACTCGGCATCGGCCTCGGCGTGACCGCCGTCATGTTCGCCATCGCCGGCCGGCGTTTCTTCTGGCTGTTCCGCCTCATCGCGGCGGGCCAGCCCGCCCCCGATCGCTTCAAGGACCTCGGCAAGCGGGTCAAGGCCGAAGTGATCGAGGTGGGCGGCCAGCGCAAGCTCCTGAAGTGGACCGTCCCCGGTGCGGCGCACGCCATGACCTTCTGGGGCTTCACGATCCTGCTGCTCACCATCATCGAGGCCTACGGCGACCTCTTCCAGCGCAACTTCCACATCCCCCTGATCGGCCAGACGGCGGTCATCGGCTTCGTCGAGGACTTCTTCACCGTGGCGGTCCTCGTCGCGCTGTGCGTCTTCACGGTGATCCGCTTCCAGCACTCGCCCAAGCGCGAGAACCGCCGGTCTCGCTTCTTCGGCTCGCACACGACGGCCGCCTGGATCACCCTGGGGCTCATCGCCGGCGTGATGATCTCGCTCCTCCTCTACCGGGGTGCCCAGGTCAACACCGGCAACTTCCCCTACGGCTGGTGGGCGTTCGCCTCGCACATCGTCGGCCGGTGGCTGCACCCGCTCGGCACCGGGGTCAACTCGGTGATCGAGACGACGGCCCTGCTCGCCAACATCGCGCTCATCACCGGGTTCCTCGTGTTCATCTCCTACTCGAAGCACCTCCACATCTTCATGGCCCCCATCAACGTGGCCACGTCGCGCCGCCCGCGGGCCCTCGGCGCCCTCGCCTCGACCCCCGACATGTCGATGGAGGACGTCGGCGAGGAGGACGAGGTGGTCTTCGGGGCCGGCCGCATCGAGGACTTCAGCTGGAAGCAGCTCCTCGACCTGGCCACCTGCACGGAGTGCGGCCGCTGTCAATCACAGTGCCCGGCGTGGAACACGGGCAAGCCCCTCTCGCCCAAGCTCGTCATCATGACGCTGCGCGACAACCTCTTCGCCTCGGCCGATCGGGTGCTGGCGAAGAACCGGGCCGCCGGCGTCGAGGTCGAGACCCTCGTCCCCTCCGTCATCGAGCCCGACGTGCTGTGGTCGTGCACGACGTGCGGGGCGTGCGTCGAGCAGTGCCCCGTCGACATCGAGCACATCGACACCATCGTCGACATGCGCCGCTACGAGGTCCTCATGGAGTCGCGCTTCCCGACCGAGGCGGGCCTCATGCTGCGCAACGTCGAGAACCAGGGTGACCCGTGGGGGCTCGGCGCGTCCAAGCGCACCGACTGGACGGCAGGGCTCGACTTCGAGGTCCCCGTCGTGAGCGGCACCATCCCCGACGACATCGAGTACCTCTACTGGGTCGGGTGCGCCGGGGCGCTCGACGAGCGGGCCCGCAAGGGCACCCAGGCCACCGCACGGATGCTCCGCCAGGCGGGCGTCACCTTCGCCATCCTCGGGCCCAAGGAGAGCTGCACGGGCGATCCGGTCCGCCGGCTGGGCAACGAGTACCTCTATCAAGAGCAGGCCAAGGCCAACATCGAGACGCTCGAGTCAGCCGGCGTGAAGAAGGTCATCGCCAGTTGCCCTCACTGCTTCAATTCGCTGGCCAACGAGTACCCCGCCCTCGGTGGCAACTTCGAGGTCATCCACCACAGCCAGCTCCTCGCCCACCTGGTGGAGGCGGGCAAGCTGAAGCCCGGCACCGGCTACTCGGGCTCGGTCACCTACCACGACCCCTGCTACCTGGGCCGCCACAACCGTGTCTTCGACGAGCCCCGCGCGGTCATCTCGGCCATCCCCGGGGCCAAGCAGGTCGAGATGCGCCGCTGCCGAGAGAAGGGTTTCTGCTGCGGAGCCGGCGGTGCCCGCATGTGGCTCGAGGAGAACATCGGCAAGCGGGTCAACATGGAGCGCACCGAGGAGGCCCTCGGCACCGGCGCCGACGTCGTGTCGACCGCCTGCCCCTACTGCATGATCATGCTCGACGACGCCGTGAAGGCGAACCAGAAGGAGGACGAGGTGCGGGTCCTCGATCTCTCCCAGCTCGTCGAGGAGTCGCTCAGCGAGGCGCCGACCCCGGCGTCCTGACGAGCCTCGTGGTCTGATCGACCCGGCACCGGCGCGCCGGGCCCGCCCTCAGCCGAAGGCGAGCGCGTCCATCTCGCGAACCCGGGTGGCCAGGGCGGCCATCAGCTTGCGGGCGATGGAGGGGACGGCTTCGAGGATGCCGTTGAAGTGACGCTGGGAGAGCACGAGCACCGTCAGGTCCGTGTCGGACACGACGGAGGCCGTTCGGGGGCGGCGGTCGAGCAGGGCGAGCTCGCCGAAGTGGCTGCCCGGACCGAGAGTGGCGACCGTGTGCCCGTTTCGGGTGACGGTGGCCGTGCCGTCGACGACCACGAAGAACTCGCGCCCGACCGTCCCCTCCTCGACGAGCAGCTTGCCGGCCGGCACGGTGACCTCGTCGAGCGAGCTGCGGATCTTGCGGAGCTCCGAGCCCGAGCAGCTCGAGAAGAGCCAGATCGACTTGAGCTCGACGGCGTTGGGGTGGGCGGCGGCCATGCGCGTCAGGCTACTGCGACACGTTCTCGCGTGACGGGACGACGGGAACGGTGCCCGCCAGCGCGACGGGACGACGGCACCGCTGCCACCCGCGGGACGGCACCGTGCCCTGGGCGCCCTGGTGACGGAGTTCACGCGCCCGAAACAGACGCGTAGCAACCGAGAAACACCTCGCGTGCACAGTGACGCCACGACGTCGGTCGGAGCGGAACGTCGGTGTGCGCACAGGTGTCGCGCCACGTGCGCTCCGGTCCCTCGTCGCTGCTGGAGCCCGTGAGAGGAGACCGAACCACCGTGCTGCTTCCCTATCCACACTGGCTCAATCCGGGCGACAACACGTGGCAGATCGTCGCCGCCACGCTCGTCGGACTGATGAGCCTCCCCGGGATCGCCGTGCTGTACGGCGGCCTCGTACAGAAGAAATGGGTGGTGAACACCATGCTCATGGCGTTCACCGCGTTCTCGATCGTCCTGCTCGTCTGGGTGCTATGGGCGTTCAACATGGCCTTCGGGAACCCGGCCCACCTCGGGGGCAGCAATCCCCACTCGTTCTTCAACAACTTCATCGGGCACGTCCACCCGGCGGTCAGCCACTTCGCGCTCCAGAACCAGGAGGTCCTGCCCGAGGGCACGTCGATCCCGTTCCACTACAACCAGGCCACGTTCATGTACTTCCAGGTGGTGTTCGCGGCCATCACCCCGCTGCTCTTCCTGGGGAGCGTGCTCGGGCGCATGAAGTTCAAGGCATGGCTCGTCTTCGTGCCGCTGTGGATCACGTGCGTCTACACCGTCAACGCCTTCTTGCTGTGGGGCGGGGGCTACTTCGCCCAGAAGGGGGCGGTCGACTACTCGGGCGGCTACGTCATCCACCTGGCCGCCGGGGTGACCGGCTTCGTCGCCGCCTGGGTGATCGGTCCCCGCCTCGCCAGTGACAAGCGCCACGGCGTGCCCACCAACCTGCTGCTCGTGGCCGTCGGAGCCGGCGTCTTGTGGCTCGGCTGGAACGGCTTCAACGGCGGCGACCCCTTCTACGCCGGAGCGGACGCCACGGCGGCCGTCCTCAACACCAACCTGGCCACGGCGGCGTCGCTCATGACCTGGCTGGGCATGGACATGGTGTTCAGCAAGCAGCGCAAGCCGACGTTCCTCGGAGCCGTGAACGGCATGATCGTCGGGCTCGTCGCCATCACGCCCGGTGCCGGGTGGGTGAACGGCCTCGGCGCCATCCTGGTGGGGCTCATCGCCTCGTCCATCGTGTGGGTGGCGTGGACCTACCTGCCGAGGATCCGGCCGTTCTCGAAGGTGGACGACGCCCTCGGGGTCGTCTACACGCACGGCATCGCCGGGTTCATCGGTGGCCTGCTCGTCGGCTTCCTCGCCGACCCGGGCATGCTCGAGTACGTCGGCACGGGCAAGGCCGCTCCGGGCTTCTCGGTCCAGGGCCTCTTCTACACGGGGTCGTGGCACCAGGTCTGGGAGCAGTTCATCGCCGCCGTGTGGGTGATCGTCTTCACGGCGGTCATGAGCTTCATCCTGCTGAAGATCGTCCAGTTGGTGGTCGGCCTCCGAGAACCCGACGAGGTCCTCGAGACGGGCGACCTCGCCATCCACGACGAGGAGGTCTACCCCGAGCCGACCTTCGCCGAGCGCCTCGGCACTGCACGACCCGTCCTCGAGGAAGCCGCGACGGGCTGAACGCCCCGGCCGACCGGTGGGCCGCCCTAGCCTTTGTGCCGGGGCGGCCCACCCCGATCGCAGCAGTCCTCCCGACGAAAGGAAGTCAGACGTGAAGCTGGTCGTAGCGGTGGTCAAGCCGTTCAAGCTCGACGACGTGAAGGAAGCGCTGAAGACGATGGGCATCCACGGCCTCACCGTCAGCGAGGTGCAGGGCTTTGGCCGCCAGCGGGGCCACACCGAGGTCTACCGGGGCGCCGAGTACCAGGTGGAGTTCGTGCCCAAGGTCCGCCTCGAGATCGTGGTCGACGACGGCCAGGCCGACGACGT
>JAJZJT010000153.1 GCA_021809995.1 Actinomycetes bacterium | reverse complement strand
GAGCTGGCCGTCGGCGAGCAGGCTCGCCGGGCGATCCACTTCATCCTCGAGCCCAAGTCGACGAACCCGGCAGAGCGGGCCGGCTACGTCGCCTTAGCCCAAGCCGCCGTCTCGATCGTCCCCGAGTGGGCCGCGGCCATGGTGGGGTTGTCGCAGCCGTGGCCGGTGCTCGTGGCCAACCGGATGCGGGCCCACGCGCTGTGCCGGACCCTGCGGTGGGCGCTCGGTCCGAACGAGCTCGTCGAACGGTCGCTCCGCCGGTGCGCGGCGCCGGCCGCGTGACGCCGCGTCGAGCCGTGACGCCGAGCGCATGAGCGGCGCGATGGGCGGGATCGAGCTGGGCATGCCAGCGAGCCCGGTCTGCCAGCTCGGCCGCTCCGAGCAGTTTTCGCGCGGGCTGGCGGCAGCGCCACCCCCGGGCGCAGAATGACCCTGCTCCACCGCACGGGCGACGGGAACGCCACGCCGGCGTGGCCACCGCCTGGGGCCGGGGGCCGGACAGGGGGGTGGGTGATGGCAGCGAGGGGCTGGTCACAGAGGTCGCGTCGGCGAGAGGGCGCCGTCCTCGCTGTCGTGTTGGCCGTCACCGGGTTACTGGCGGTCGTGCCTGCAACGGCCGCCGCCGCTCCGGTCGCGCCAGCGGCGCCCGCGCTCCGCGCCGGCACCACCTCCGACCTGTCGCCCGGAGCCGTCGTCCCCTTCACCGTCACCGGTGAGCCGCCGGGGACGGCGCTCGTCGCCCTCGAATGCTCGGTCGCCGCCCTCTCGGTCGGCCAGAACGGCTGTGACGACCAGCGCAACACGCTCGTCTTCGCCGGCACTGACGGCACGGCGTCGGGAGTGCTCGCCCCGACCCCGTCCATCGAGACCGCCCTCGGCACGGTCGACTGCACCACGGCGACCTGCCTCTTCGCCGTGGCCGCCATCGCCGGTTCTGGCGCGGCGAGCGTCGTCGGCGCCGACGCGCTCTCCTTCGCTCCGGGCGTGACGGCGACGACGCCCTTCGGGCCGGCCGCCGGACCTTCTGGCCCTGCCCGGATCGTCACGGCGGTGCGGCCCGCGGGGCCGCTGGTCGTGGCCGGCACGCCGTGGACGCGTGACCTGGTTGCCGGCGTCGCACCTGACCTGTCCGGTGCCGACGCCGTCACGGGACCGGCGCTCCCCGCACCTGACCTACCTGCGCCGACCTCGCCCGTCTCGGGGCAGGGCGTCGTCGAGCTGACGCTGGACGCACCGGGCACGTCATGGGCCAGCACGACGGACCGGTCGGTGGTCGTGGACGTGTCGGTCGACGGAGGGCCGAGCCAGCAGATCGTCTGCTTCGCTGGCGCCTCGCCGTTCACCTACGCGGGCTTCACGGGGCCGCTCACCTCGGGGCTGCACACCGTTACCGTCGCCGTCGACGCCGCCCTGTCCGACACCGGCGGCACCGCGCCGGTCGTCCAGGTGGTCCATGCCCAGCTGCTCGTGGTCACGCCGTCGAACCCGTGGTACGACGCCGTCGCCTACGCACCCGTCGTCTACGGGCGGGCAGACACTGCCCGGGCTGACACGCCCCTGCTCACCTACGCGTCGACCGGGACAGGCCCCTCGGGCACACACCTCGCGTACACGACCATCTGGTCGAAGGAGGCCCAGGGGACGAGCTTCGTCCCCTTCCTCGAGTGGGGCGAGTGGGGGAGGATGACCGACATCACCGGCACGGTCTCGCTCGAGGTCTCCTCGACTGGCGCCGTCTCGAAGGCCACCTACAACTGGTGCGGTTGCGGGGCCGGGTTCCCCGAGAACGAAGTCTCGCTCCAAGAGGTAGCGGTCCCCTTCGGCGGCTCGTACTACGCCGGCACCCACGCCGTCGTCCGCAACGCCTCGGGCAACGACTACCAGACCGACTTCGGCACGACGGCGTTCCGCATGCAGCAGGTCCCCGTGCCCGGGCCCCTGCCCGGCGCGACCCGGGCTTCGGTGATGGACGCCCACCCGTGGACGTACGCCGTCTCCGCCCAGGAGTGCTCGCGGTGGTACACCGACGGCAGCACGGACCCGTTCTCGCCGCAGATCGGCGACAGCCGCCAGTACGCCGTCGTCGACCTCCAGACGAGCGCCACGGACGTGGCCTCGGTGTCGGTGGGCATCCGGCTGGCTGGCTCGTCGCAGTGGTACCTCAGTGACCTGGGCAGCGGCTACCCCCTCCACACGGGCGGTCACGGACGGACCGCCGTCAAGCTGCCGCTCGGCTGGGAGCACCGTCGCATCACCGGTCTCGAGGTGCGCTACGTGCCTGCCGGGCCAGGGGCGAGCGTGACCGGCGCGCGCGTGCACGTGCTCGGGTTGAGCCGGAGCTTCGCCGTCGTGCACCCGGCCACCCCGCCCGTCCAGGTCGTGGCGACGTCGGTCGACCCCCAGACGGGGCCGCCACCCGTGGTGCTCACCCGGGCCCTTCCCGACGCCACCACCGGGTCACCGTACGTCGCCCGGCTGCGAGGACGGGGCGGGATCGCACCGGAGGCGTGGGAGGTCACCGCCGGGTCGCTGCCCGCCGGGCTCTCGCTCGACGCGGCGACCGGGGTGGTCAGCGGCACGCCGCATGCCCCGGGGACCTCACCGGTCTCGCTGACGCTGCTGGACGCCACCGGCGCCCGGGCGACGGTCGCGCTGGACCTTCGCGTCGACCCGCCGCCCCCCACGGCAGCGGTCCTCCTGCCTGCACCCGGGGCGACCGTGTCGGGAGGCGTCTGGTTGGACGCTGCGGCACAGGGCGGCGACGGTGTCGTGGCGGTGCGCTTCGAGGTGACCGGCGGGCCCGTCGTCCGGAGGGTCGTGGCGACGGCCGTGCCCACGGTCGACGGCTGGATCGGCGCCCTCGACTCGACCCGCCTGCCGAACGGGAGCTACGCGCTCGTGGCTGTGGCGACGGACACCGCCGGCAGGAGCGTCACGAGCAGCCCCGTGCCGTTCGCCGTCCACAACGGTCCGCTGGCCACTCGGGTGCTCCTGCCGGTGTCGGGTGCCCATGTGCCGGGGTCCGTGGTGCTCGCCGCCTCGGCGTCGGGGCCCCGCGACGTCCGCGCCGTCGTCTTCGTCGTCACCCGGCCCGACGGGCGACCGGTGGCGGTGGTCCGCGCCGTCCTCACCGCGTACGGCTGGCTCGCCCGGTGGTCGACAGCCGGCGTGGCGGCCGGTCGTGCCGTCGTGCGCAGCGTGGCCTTCGACGGGCCCAGCCTGCCGGCGGTGAGCGCCGGCGTCCCCGTCGTGGTGGCCGCCGGCGGCCCATGAGCCGGTGCACGCACCCCGGGGCGGTGACAAGGTCCGCGCACCTGGCCCCGGGCAGCCCCGAGCAGCACTGCAGTCCCGAGGCGGCACACCCGAGCGAGAGCACAACAGAGAGGAGCCGACGTGGCCCACGTGGAGACGGTCCGAGGCCCGGTGGACACCGCCGAGCTCGGGCGCACCTACATGCACGAGCACATCTTCGTGCTCACTGCCGATGTCCAGCAGAACTACCCCGACGAATGGGGCGACGAGGACGCTCGCGTCGCCGACGCCGTCGAGAAGCTGCGCGCGCTGGCCGCGCAGGGGGTGCGCACCATCGTCGACCCGACGGTGGTGGGCCTCGGCCGGTACCTGCCACGGGTCGTCCGGGTCGCCGAGGCCGTCCCCGAGCTCAACATCGTGGCGGCTACCGGCTGCTACACGTACGACTCGGTACCGTTCTTCTTCCACCACCGGGGCCCGGCCCTCAACGCAGCCCTCGGCACCGAGGTGCCCGATCCGATGGTCGACCTCTTCGTCGCCGACATCGAGGAGGGGATCACCGGGACGGGCGTGAAGGCCGGCATGCTCAAGTGCGCCATCGACGCTCAGGGGATGACCGACGGCGTCGAGCGGGTCATGCGCGCCGTGGCGAAGGCGCACCACCGAACCGGGACCCCGATCACCGTCCACACCCATCCAGGTCACCGGACCGGGCTCGACGTGCAACGTGTGCTGTGCCGCGAGGAGGGGGTCGACCCCCATCGGGTGGTGCTCGGCCACAGCGGCGACACGACCGACGCCGACCACCTCACCGAACTGGCCGAGGCGGGGTTCGTGCTCGGAATGGACCGCTTCGGGATCAACCTCGGCACGACGTTCGAGGCCCGCGCCGACGTCGTCGTGGAGCTCTGCCGCCGCGGCTTCGCCGACCAGATGGTCCTCTCCCAGGACGCCGCCTGCTACATCGACTGGATCGACCCGGAGGTGCTGGCGTTCCTGCCGCAGTGGAACTACTTCCACATCGAGAACGACGTCCTCCCGTACCTGCGCGAGCACGGCGTGACCGAGGAGCAGCTGACCTCCATGCTCGTCGACGTGCCCCGGCGTGTCTTCGAGCTGGGCGCCCAGGGGGTCTCGTGAGCCGGAGCTGACCGGCGTGATCGGGCCTTGACCGACCGGCGTGTGCCCGAGCGGTGGGCAGGCTCAGGGCCGCGTCGGGCCGTCGTCGGAGGGAACGGGGTGCGCCGGGGTGAGGTCGGAGCCGTCCCGCCAGGTGAACAGGCCGGGGGCGGGCCCCTCGGCGCCCGCAACCGGTGCGACGACGAAGGCGACGTGGTCGCCCACCTCTACTCGGTCGACGACCGTTCCCTCGAGGTACGCCGCGCACTGGTCGAGCACCGGGGCGCCGGTGGCCCCCGCGTGCCACGCGCAGCGGGCGAACTTGTCGACGGTGTCCCCGGTCAGCTCGGCGAAGAGCGATGCCACGTCGTGCTGACCGGAGCCGAGGAGGTGGAGGGAGAGCGCGCCCGCCTCGAGCGCGACTCGGAACGTGTGGTTCTCCAGTGAGAGGCACACGAGGAACCGTGCTGGCTGGATGCTGCACTGGGTGACGAACCCGGCCAGGCAGCCGCTCTGCTCGGCGCCGTCGGAGGCCGCGACCACGTAGAGCGGGTAGTCGGTGCGGGCCACCAGGCCCGCTTCGGGCGGGGGGGGAGAGCGATCGGTCGTGCCGGCAACGGTACCCGGTAGCCCGACCCGCCACATGGCCGGTCCGCTCGCGGGGTCAGTAGGGTCCACGCGGTGCCGAGACCCCCCACCCCGACCGGGCGACGCCTGTGGCTGCCCGGGCCGGCGTCGGGGCGGCGCCTCCTCGTCGCCCTCCTCGTCGCCACCGCCCTGTTCCGGATGACCCAGAACATGGCCACGACGACGCTCTCGCTCCTGGCCGGCGAGGCTGTCCACCTGGGCGCCGCGGCGATCGGCGTGCTCGGTGCCGTCCTCGGGCTGCTCGTCGCCCTCGTGACCCTCCTCCTGTCGCGTCGGGTGCCGCACCACCGGGCCGCCACCTCCGCAGCGTGGGCGATGGCGGGGCTCGCCGTCTCGCTCCTGGTGCTGGCGGTGGCGCCGTCGTTCGGCGTGCTGGCGGCCGGGGCGGTGCTCCTCGGTGCGGCCGGCGGCCTGGCCATGCCGGGGCTCCTCAACGCCATCGTGTCGACGGCCGGCGGCGAGCGCGAGCGGGTCATCGCCGTCTACACCGTCACCTTGAGCGTCAGCCTGGCGGTCGGTCCCCTGCTCGAGACAGTCGTGCTGAGCGTCGGGCACCAAGACGTCCGCATCCCCTACGTCGTCTTCACCGTCTTTCCCCTCCTCGGGGCGGTGCTGCTCGTCGCCGCCCGCCCTCGACGGCGCAGAACCGCCCGGTTCGTCGCGACGACCTCGGACGGCGCGAGCGTCGAAGCGGGGGCCGGACGCCCTGACGGCGTGGGGACCGGCCGGGGCGCGTCGGCCGATCCCGGACCTGACGACGCCGCGGCGAGCGAGGAGACCTCCGTCGGCGTCGACGCGGCCGGCGACGTCGCCACCGAGCCTGCCGGCTCTCCCCGCCGCCGGGGAAGCGGGCGGTCGGGCCTGTTCGCTAGCCGCGCCGGCCGCACGGCGCTCGTGGCCCAGCTCCTCTACGCCGTGCCGTTCTCGGGGGTCACCGTCTTCGGTGCGCTGGTCGCCCGACGTGGCTTCGGGGTCAGCGCGGCCGAGGCCCAGCTGGGCTTCACCGTGTTCTTCGTCTGCTCGTTCGCCGCCCGGGCCGCTGTCGCGTGGCGCGCCCCGATCGCCGCCAAGCAGGCGCTCCTGTGGGCGTCCGCCGCGCTCACCGCCACCGGGCTCGTCTTGCTGGGGACCGGGCACGGGCTCGTCCTGTTGCTCGTTGCCATGGGGGTCCTCGGCGTCCCCCATGGGCTCACGTTCCCGCTCGCCCTCGCGCTCGTGGCCGAGGCCACGCCGGTCGACGCGCTGCCGCGGGCGAACGCGACGCTCCTCGGGAGCACGAACCTTTCGTCGGTCGCCGTGCCGCTGGCGCTCGGCGCCATCGTTCCCACCGTCGGCTACCAGGGGATGATGCTCGCCGTGCTCCTTCCGGTAGGGGCGTTCGCCTTGGTGCAGCTCGCCATGCACGTGCGCCCCGACGGCACGGGGTGACCCTGGTCGACGCCCGCGCTCTTTGTGAAGGAGCCCCGCCCCCGGGGCCGAGTGGGGGTTACCCGGCCCCGGGGGCGGGGTGATGGCCCGGTCCCCGGGGGCGGGGGATGCCCCCGGGGACCGACGGTCTCTCAGGCCCCGCTGCGGGCCAGTGCGGCGGCCCGGCGGGCCTTCGGGCAACGGGCGCTGGCGACGCCCTGAGGATGGTCGCAGGACGGGCACCACCAGGTGGTGCCGTCGCGGGTCCACCGCGGTCCGGCACAGGAGGGACAGGCCGCGTCGGGGTCACCTTCGGTGCACGTCACGTCCGCGTAGCGCCGTGACGTGAGCGGGCATCCCCGCCCGTGGCACACGGCCCAGGCCTCGTCGTCGACGATGGCCTCGACAGGGCACAGCGGGACGCAGGCCCCGCAGTCGTTGCAGCCGAGCGCGTCGACGACGTAGGTGACGGGGAACGAGGGGGCCTGGCTGATGGCCCGGTGCGGGCACGACGCCTCGCACACGCCGCAGCCGAAGCACTCGCCGGTGACGACGACGGCCATCAGTGCTCCCGGGCCGCCGATCCGGCGGGGGCCGCGCCGAGACGGCTGATCGCGTCGAAGAGCGCCTGGAGCGTCTCGGCGTAGCGGAAGAACTTGTCCCTGCCGACCGGGTCGCCCGACGAGAGCTCGAGCGGCCAGCCGGCGATGCTCAGGGCGTTGAGCGAGTGGGAGACGTCGGCGCCGTTGTTCGCGACGATGTTCTCGAGCAGCTCGCGCCACGACGCCTC
>JAJZJT010000152.1 GCA_021809995.1 Actinomycetes bacterium | reverse complement strand
TGACGTCGGTCGGCGGCGTGCGGGTCATGCCCGAGGCGCTGCCCCAGTCGTGGCGGCGGGTCACGGCGGCCTGGCCGGCGGGCTGAACGGAGGCGGGCCGGGGGGCTGATGGCGGTCTGGCCGGGGGCTGAGCGGGGGCGGGTTGATGGCGGGCTGGCCGGGGGGCGGGTTGATGTCGGGCTGAGCGGGGGCGGGTCGGGGGCTGACTGGGGCGGCCTGGCCGGGGGCTGGTGGCGGCCTGGTCGGCGAGCTGAGCGCAGGGACCATCGACCCTGGCCCGGGCGCTCCGGTGGCGTCCATGCTGGAACCATGCGAACCCGTGATCTGACCGCGCGCCCAGATCTGGCGCACGGGAGCTCTCGGGCCGGCCCGGTGCGCAGGCAACGACCGGTGTACGTGGACCTGCTGCCGCCGTGCAATGCCGCCTGCCCCGCCGGTGAGAACGTGCAGGCATGGCTGGCGGCTCTCCGAGCCGGAGAGCCCGAGCGGGCGTGGCAGCAGCTGGTGGCCGACAATCCGTTCCCGGCCATCGAGGGCCGGGTCTGCTACCACCCGTGCGAGGACTCGTGCAACCGGGCGGAGCTCGACAGCGCCATCTCCATCCACGCTGTCGAGCGCTTCCTCGGTGACCTGGCGCTGCAGCAGGGTTGGACGCTGCCGGCCGCAGCGGTGCGAACGGGCCGCCGGGTGCTCGTCGTCGGCGGCGGCCCGAGCGGCCTGTCCGCCGCCTACCACCTTGCTCGGCTCGGTCACGACGTGGAGGTCCGCGATGCGGGTGCCGAGCCCGGCGGGATGATGCGCTACGGCATCCCCGCGTATCGCCTGCCACGCGAGGTGCTGGGCGCAGAGCTGGATCGGCTCGGCCAGCTTGGTGTGACGATCACCGGCGGCCACCAGGTGGACGACCTCGACGCCGAACGCCGCCAGGGACGGTTCGACGCCGTGTTCGTGGCCGTGGGCGCCCAGCTGTCCCAGCGGGTCGACATCCCTGCCCGGGACGCCGGCCGGATCGTCGACGCCGTGTCGTTCCTGAAGAGCGTGGCGTCGGGGGAGCGGCCTGCCATCGGACGGCGGGTCGCCGTGTACGGCGGTGGGAACACCGCCATGGACGCTGCCCGCACCGCCCGGCGCCTGGGAGCCGACGAGGCGATCATCGTCTACCGCCGCACCCGGGACCAGATGCCGGCGCACGAGGACGAGGCCGCCGACGCCGAGCACGAAGGGGTGCGCATCAACTGGCTGCGGACGATCAGCGCGTTCGACGGCCCGGTGCTCACCGTGGAGGTGATGGAACTGGACGATCAGGGCTTTCCCCACCCGACCGGCCGCTTCGACACGCTGCCGGCGGACAGCCTCATCCTGGCGCTGGGCCAGCGCTCTGACACCGGCTTCCTGCAGACAGTTCCGGGCGTGGAGCTCAGGCCCGACGGCACCGTGGTGGTGTCCCCGTCGATGATGACCGGCTGTCCCGGCGTGTTCGCCGGCGGTGACGTGGTGCCGGGGGAGCGGACGGTGACGGTCGGGGTCGGCCACGGGAAGAAGGCGGCCCGCACCATCGACGCCTGGCTGCGCGGCACGGCGCCCGGCGCCCGGCCCACGCACGACCTGGCTGGCTTCGACGGCCTGCACCTGTGGTACTTCGGCGACACGGCGGTCCGTCGCCAGCCTGAGCGGGTCCCCGGCGAGCGCGTCGCCGACTTCGCCGAGGTGGTCGGCAGCCTGTCGGTCGACGAGGCGGGGTACGAGGCAGAGCGGTGCCTGTCGTGCGGCAACTGCTTCGAGTGCGATGGCTGCCTGGGGGCCTGCCCGGAAGATGCCGTCGTCAAGCTCGGCGCGGGGCTCCGCTACCGGTTCGACTACGACCGCTGCACGGGGTGCGGCGCCTGTTTCGAGCAGTGCCCGGTGCACGCCATCGAGATGGTCTCCGACAGCCTGGGGGTTCCTGGTGGCGTGGCGGTTCCTGGTGGCGTGGGGGTCCGTGGCGGTGTGGGGGTCCGTGGCGGTGTGGGGGTTCCTGGTGGCGTGGCGGTTCCTGGTGGTGTGGGGGTTCCTGGTGGTGTGGCGGTTCCTGGTGGTGTGGCGGTCGCTGGCGGTGTGGGGGTCGCTGGCGGTGTGGGGGTCGCTGGCGGTGTGGGGGCTCCCGACGGCGAGACGGTCCCCGAGGGCGCTCCAGGGAAGGTGGAGCGATGACCCGGGTGACGGTGGACGGCAACGAAGCCGCGGCGTCCGCCGCCTACCGCCTGAACGAGGTCTGCGCGATCTTCCCGATCACCCCGGCATCGCCGATGGCGGAGCTCGCCGACCAGTGGTCGGCCGAGCATCGCCGCAACATCTTCGGCACGGTTCCCGATGTCATCGAGATGCAGAGCGAGGGGGGAGCAGCCGGCGCCCTGCACGGTGCGTTGCAGGGTGGGGCGCTGGCCACCAGCTTCACCGCGTCGCAGGGCCTGCTGCTCATGATCCCCGACATGTACAAGATCGCCGGTGAGCTGAGCCCGGCGGTGCTCCACGTCGCGGCTCGGTCGTTGGCCGCCCAGGGGCTGTCGATCTTCGGCGACCATTCCGACGTGATGGCGGTCCGCCAGACCGGGTTCGCCATGCTGGCCTCCTCGTCGGTGCAAGAAGCACACGACCTGGCTGTGGTGGCTCAGGCGGCCACGTTGGCGGCCCGGGTCCCGTTCGTCCACTTCTTCGACGGCTTCCGGACCTCCCACGAGCTGAACACCGTGGACCTGCTGTCCGACGACGACTTGGCTGCCCTCGTCCCCGAGCACCTGGTTCGAGCCCATCGCCACCGTGCCTTGTCGCCCGAGCATCCGTTCATCCGTGGCACGTCGCAGAACCCCGACGTGTACTTCCAGGCCCGTGAGACGGTCAACCCGTACTACGCGGTGACGCCGGGGATCGTGCAGGACGCCATGGATCTCCTGGGATCCCGGACCGGCCGCAGGTACACGCTCGTCGAGTACGTCGGGCATCCTGAGGCGCAGAGGGTGGTGGTGGCCATGGGGTCGGGAGCCGAGACGATCCGGCAGGCCGTGACCCACCTGGCAGGTCGCGGCGAGCGGGTCGGGGCGCTGACTGTACGGCTGTACCGTCCGTTCCCCTCCCGAGCGCTGGTCGATGCGCTGCCGGCGACCGCCCAAAAGCTGGCAGTGCTCGACCGCACCAAAGAGCCTGGCTCGCAAGGGGAGCCGCTGTACCTCGACGTGCTCGGCGCCCTGGTCGAGGCGGGTGGCTTGGGCTCGGACGGGGCGCTGCCGCAGGTGATCGGCGGCCGGTACGGCCTGTCGTCGAAGGAGCTCACCCCAGCCATGGTCCTGGGGGTGTTCGACGAGCTCGACCGGCGCGAGCCGCGGCGCCACTTCACCGTCGGGATCACCGACGACGTGTCGGGAACCAGCATCTCCTACGACCCGGCGTTCGACATCGAGCCGGCCAGCACGGTGCGGGCGGTGTTCTTCGGGCTCGGCGCGGACGGGACGGTTGGCGCCAACAAGAACACCATCAAGATCCTGGGCGCGACCGGCCGGTACGCCCAGGGGTACTTCGTCTACGACTCGAAGAAGTCGGGTTCGCAGACCGTGTCGCACCTGCGGTTCGGGCCGGAGCCGATCCAAGCGCCATACCTGGTCGGCCAGGCCGGTTTCGTCGGCTGTCACCAGTTCGCCTTGCTCGAACGGGCCGAGGTCCTCGATCGGGCCGCGCCCGGTGCGGTCCTGCTGCTCAACGCCCCGTACCCCCCTGCCGAGGTGTGGGGCCGGCTGGCCCGTCCGGTCCAGCAGCGGCTGATCGACAAGCAGGTGCAGCTGTGGGTTGTCGACGCCGGGAGGATCGCCAGGCAGGCGGGCCTGGGCCAGCGGGTCAACACGGTGTTGCAGGCCTGTTTTTTCGCCATCTCGGGCGTCCTTCCCCGCGACCAGGCGATCGAGGCGATCAGGCACTCCATCGACGCGAGCTACGGGCCCCGGGGCCGCCGGGTCGTCGAAGCCAACCTGGCGGCGGTGGACCGTGCCGTCGAGGGGCTGGTGCGGGTCGACCTGCCGGCACAGGCCACGTCCGAGGCCGATCTCCCCCCACTTGTCCCTGCCGGTGCACCGCAGTTCGTGCGTGGTGTCACCGCGCCGATGCTGGCCGGGCGCGGCGACGAGCTGCCGGTCAGTGCCCTGCCGGTCGACGGAACCTGGCCCAGCGGGACCGCCGCCTACGAAAAGCGCAACATCGCCGACCTGGTGGCGGTGTGGGAGCCCGAGCTGTGCATCCAGTGCGGCAACTGCAGCTTCGTCTGCCCTCACAGCGTGATCCGCTCCACCTTCTACGACCGCGGCGCGCTGGCGGGAGCGCCCGCCGGGTTTCCTTCCGCCCCGCTCAATGCCCGAGGCCTGCCCGGCACGATGTACACCCTGCAGGTCTACGTCGAAGACTGCACCGGTTGCGCGTTGTGCGTGGAAGCCTGCCCCGTCACCGCGCCGGTGACCGTCGTCGCTGCCGGGATCCCGGGCCGTGGAGCAGGGGGAGGCCGAGGGGAAGGGGAAAGCCGAAGGGAGGGGGGAGGCCGAGGGGGAGGCACCAACCCCGGAACAGGTCCAGGAGGCGGTTCTGGGGGCGGTTCCGCTGGCGGCTCCAGCGGCGAAGTGGTTCGCAAGGCCATCAACCTCGCCGAGCGCCTGCCGCTGGTGGACCAGGAGCGGGCGCGCATCGCTTTCTTCGAGACGCTGCCCGCCCCTCGACGCACCCGGGTCGATTTCGGCACCGTCCGGGGAACCCAGTTCCTCACCCCGCTGTTCGAGTTCTCCGGGGCGTGCGCGGGGTGCGGTGAGACCCCGTACCTGAAGCTGCTCTCCCAGCTGTTCGGGGACCGGGCCGTCATCGCCAACGCAACGGGCTGCTCGTCGATCTACGGCGGCAACCTGCCCACGACGCCGTGGACGACCGACGGCTCGGGGCGAGGGCCGGCATGGTCGAACTCGCTGTTCGAGGACAACGCCGAGTTCGGCCTCGGCCTGCGCCTTGCCGCCGACCACCACGGCTCTTTGGCCCGCCAGCGCCTGGTGGCCGTCCGCGACCTGGTGGGCGCCGACTTGGCTGATGCGATCCTCGACGCACCGCAGCGGTCCGAAGCCGACCTGGCCGCCCAGCGGGAGCGGCTGCAGGAGCTGCAGGAGCGGCTGCGGTCATCGGACCGGCCCGAGGCGGTCGACCTGGCCAGCGTGGCCGACCACCTGCTGCGGCGCAGCGTGTGGATCGTCGGCGGTGACGGCTGGGCCTACGACATTGGTGCCGGCGGGCTGGACCACGTGTTGGCCGCCGGCCGCGACGTGAACGTGCTGGTGCTCGACACCGAGGTCTACTCGAACACCGGCGGCCAGATGTCGAAGGCGACCCCGCTCGGCGCGGTGGCCAAGTTCGCCACGGCCGGCAAGACAACTGAAAAGAAAGACCTGGCGTTGCAGGCCATCGCCTATGGCAGCGTGTACGTGGCTCGCGTGGCGATGGGAGCGGATCCCGACCAGTGCCTGCGGGCCTTGCGCGAAGCCGAGGTGTACCCGGGGCCGTCGCTGGTCATCGCCTACAGCCACTGCATCGCCCATGGCATCGAGATGCGCGACGGGCTCGACCAGCAGTACCGGGCGGTGGCCAGCGGCTACTGGCCGTTGGTCCGCTACGACCCGGTGTTGCGCGCCGCGGGCGCCAACCCGTTCCTCCTCGACTCCCCGCGGCCGCGTATCCCCCTGCACGACTACACCGGACGGGAGCTGCGCTACGCCATGCTGGCCCGCAGCAACCCAGCCGAAGCCGAACGCCTGGCGACCCTGGCCCAGCGGGCGGTCGATCTGCGCTGGGACACCTACGAGGAGATGGCAACCCGGCCCGCCGGCCGGTTCCCGGCCGATGCTCGCAAGGAGGCGCCGTGACCGACCTGACCACCGGCTATCTGGGCTTCGCGCTCCGCAACCCGCTGGTGGCGTCGGCCTCCCCCCTCTCCCACACCGTCGACGGGGTGCGCCGGCTCGTCGACGGCGGTGTGGCCGCCGTGGTGCTGCACTCGCTGTTCGAAGAGGAGCTCGAGGACGAGGCAGCGCGGCACGCCTCGCTGGCCGAAGCCGGTGCCGACAGTTTCGCCGAATCGCTCAGCTACTTCCCCCCGCTGCCGGACCTGGCGCACGGACGCCAGCATCTCGACTTGGTCGAGCGTGCCGTCCGTGCCGTGGACGTCCCGGTGATCGCCAGCATCAACGGGGCCACCGCCGGCGGATGGACAGGCTTCGCCCGCAGGCTGCAGGATGCCGGCGCCGCGGCCATCGAGCTCAACATCGCCCCGTTCGCCACCGATCCCGACGTCTCCGGACGGGACGTCGAGGCGCGCCACGTCGACATCCTCGGACTGGTGAAGCAAGCGGTGCAGGTGCCGGTGGTGGTGAAGCTGCACCCGTACTTCAGCTCGATGGCCGACATGGCCCGGCGCTTGGAGGATGCCGGCGCCGACGGTCTGGTGCTCTTCAACCGCTTCCTCGCTCCCGATATCGATGCCCGGCGGCTGGCGGTGTCGATGGCGGTCGGCCTGTCGGAGCCGGCCGACGGTCGCCTGGCGCGCACGTGGATCGCCCTGTTGCGCAGGCAGCGGCGCATGGCGCTGGCCGCCTCCACCGGCGTCGAGGGTCCCGAAGACGTCGCCACGTACCTGCTGGCCGGGGCGGACGTGGTCATGACCACCTCGTCGCTGTTGCGCCACGGACCGTCGCATGCCGCCGCCCTGCTCGATGGCCTCGCCGCCTGGATGGCCGCCTGCGGCTTCACCGACGTCGGGCAGCTGCGCGGGTTGCTCGCCGCGCAACCCGTTGCCGGCGACGGGACCGGGCCCCGCTCGGGGTATGTGGCCGCACTGCGGGCAGCCAACGCCAACATGGCGGGGCCGTGGTGAGCAGATCACCAGGTGGCGGCGGAACGTGCAGGCTGGTCAATTCCTGTTGGCTGGCGGGTGCACCCTGGTGAGCTCGTAGAAGGCGATGGCTGCGGCTGTTGCGACGTTGAGCGAGTCGACGCCGGGCGCCATGGGGATGGAGACGACATGGTCCGCGGCGGCGATCCCGGCGGCGGACAGCCCGTGGCCCTCGGCGCCGACGAGGACGGCGACGCCGGCTGCCCCTACGGGTTGCGCCGGGTTCCGGGCTCGGACGGCCAGCTCCTGGAGCGTGCCCGGCTCGAGGTGGCGGTCCGGCGAGCTGGCGGCCGGCTGCGGTACGAGGGCGGCGACGA
>JAJZJT010000151.1 GCA_021809995.1 Actinomycetes bacterium | reverse complement strand
GACGCGCCTGCCGAGCCGAGGTCGAGGCACGCTTCTCGGCGGCACGGATGGCGGCTGCGCACGTCGCTCTCTACCGCACGGCGCTCGAGGCCACCGAGGCGCGACGCGCCGGCGTGCCCGTTCCCGTCGGCGTACCCGGGTCGACCACGTGGCGCATTCCGGTGGCCGCCGGCCGAGCCCGGGACGGCGCGCCCGACGCAGCCGGCACGTGGGCCGACGGGTACCGGGGGACCGGGTCGGGCCCGCGTCCCCACTCGCCGGCCGCCTGAGGGCCCTCGGCACCCGGCGGGGCCGGTCGCACCAAGACGGGCTCGCTACGCTCGAGGCAGCACTCGGGTGCCGGAGGAGCCGAGGCGGAGGAGCGGGAAGGAGGTGCCATGGCGTTCGGCAAGTTCTTGCTGCGCGGCCTGTGGTCGAAGAAGGCCCGCTCGATCGGCCTGACGTTGGCCATCGCCTTCGCCGTCATGACAGTGGTCACCCTCGAGGTGACGAGCAGCGGGCTCGAGCAGGCGGCGGCGGCCGTCATCACCGTCGGCAAGGCGGACTTCACCGTGGCCCAGAAGGGGACGTCCGACCTCCTCTCCTCGAGCGTCGACCACTCCGAGCTAGAGCGCCTTCGTGCGGTGCCCGGCGTGAAGCAGGCCATCGGCGTCCTGGTCGCCACCGAGCGGATCAACGCGGCCAACCCCGTCTTCATCGAGATCGGGATCAACCCGGCGGACCTCGCCGGCTTCGGGGTGACGGTGGTGGCCGGCCATCCCTTCGCTCCCACGGCCACGGACCAGGTGATGCTGGGCTGGCGGGCCGCGGCCAACCTCGGGCTGAAGGTGGGCGACCGGTTCCACGCCGACGGGACGTGGAACACCATCACCGGCATCTACTCGACGGGCAACTCGTTCGGGGACGCCGCAGCCATGTTCCCGCTCCCCGCCGTCCAGGGGTACAACCGCCTGCCGGGCATCGTGACCCTCGCCTTCGTGAAGGTCGACCCCGGTGCGAACGTCACCGCGGTGGCCCGGCGCGTCGACCACGAGCTGCCCGAGCTCACGACCATCCGGACGGCGAGCCAGTTCGGCCGGGCCGACCGCAACCTCGTCTACCTGCGGGCGGCCGTGACCGGGAGCACGATCCTCGCCGTGGCGATCGGCGCGGTGATCGTCGGCAACACGATGCTCCTCTCGCTGTTCGAGCGGACGCGCGAGCTCGGTCTGCTGCGGGCGGTCGGCTGGACGCGCCGCCGCGTCGTCGGGCTGCTCGTCGGCGAGAGCCTGGTGCTGGCGATCATCGGGGCGGGCGTGGGGGTCGGGCTCTCCTTCGGCGTCACCGCCGTGCTCGAGCGGCTCCCCGCCCTCACCGGCATCCTCCACGCCAACTACACGACGGGGGCGTTCATCCGGGCCCTGGCCACGGCGGTGGCCATGACGATCCTCGGCAGCCTCTACCCCTCGGTCCGGGCCGCTCTCCTCGTCCCTCTGCGGGCGCTGAGCTATGACTGACGCTCCCGATCCGCGCGCGGTGCCGTCCGCACCCGCTCCGTCCGCTCCGTCCGCTCCGTCCGCGGTGCCGTCGGGCAGCGCCGATGCCGCGGCGGGCCCCGGTGGGCCCCGGCCACCGGCCGTCGAGCTGCGCGACGTGGTCAAGGCCTACGACCAGGGGTTCCGCGCCCTCGACGGGGTCGACCTACGCATCGAACGGGGCGAGTTCGTGGCCATCAACGGTCCCTCGGGATGCGGCAAGTCGACGATGCTGCACCTGGTCGCCGCCCTCGACACCCCGACCGCGGGGGCTGTCCTGGTCGACGGGAGCGACCTGCGCACGGTCGCCGACTTGAGCGCCTACCGGCGCAACCACGTCGGCCTCGTCTTCCAGCTGCACAACTTGCTCGCCCACCAGCCGGTGCTGGCCAACGTCGAGCTGGTCATGTTCGGCACCCCCCGCAACGCCCACGAGCGCCGCGAGCGTGCCCTCGATCTGCTCGGCCAGGTCGACCTGGCCGGTCGCGAGCACCGCCTGCCCGGCCAGCTGTCGGGAGGCGAACGCCAGCGCGTCGCCATCGCCCGCGCCCTCGCCAACGACCCCGAGCTGCTGCTCGCCGACGAGCCCACGGGCAGCCTCGACTCCGTCTCGGCGGGCCACGTCCTCGAGCTCTTCCAGGCGGTCCACGCCGGAGGGGTGACCGTCCTCCTCGTCACCCACGACCACGGCATCGCCGCGGCCGCCGACCGGATCATCGAGATGCGCGACGGCCGGATCGTCGACGGCGCGCCGGGCGGCGGAGCAGCCGACGCCGTGCCGGCCGTCGGACCAGCGTGAGGACGAGGAGGGCGAGGGCGACCACCACCGCGCCCTCGACGAGGACCGGGACCGGCGGCACGGCGAGGTCGAAGACCCGACGCGCCGCCGGGACCACGAAGAGCGGCACGAGGCCGGCGCCCATGGCGGCCACGAGGACGAGGCGCGGGACGTCGAGGGGACGGGCCACCATGGCGAGCACCCACAGCCCGACGGCGAAGAGCACGAGCATGGCGGTGGTGCGCGCCGCGGTCGGCGTCGTCTGGTCACCGGCACGGGCGAGGGCGTAGGCGACGAACGTCGCCGCGGCGGCGACCACACCGGCGGGGAGGGTGAAGGCGACGATCTTGGCGACGAAGCCGGGCGTCGCCCGTGGCGCGCCCGCGGCGAGGGCGAGGGCGAGGCCGGGGACGCCGATGGTGAGGGTGCTCACGATGGTGAGGTGGCGGGGGAAGAACGGGTAGGGGAACCCGGCGACGGCCACGGTCACCGCGAGGACGGCCGCGTAGACCGTCTTCGTGACGAAGAGGTTGGCCACCCGCTCGATGTTGGCGATCGCCCGCCTGCCTTCGCGCAGCACATGGGGGACCGCCGAGAACGCGTCGTCGAGGAGGACGAGACGGGCGACCGACCGGCTCGCGTCGCTCCCCGACCCCATGGCGATGCCCAGGTCGGCCTGCTTGAGGGCGGGGACGTCGTTCACCCCGTCCCCGACCATGGCGACCACGTGGCCCGCCGCCTGGAGCACCTCGACGGCCTCGAGCTTCTGGTGCGGGCGCACCCGGCCGAGGACGGTGGTCGTCGCAAGCACGGCGGCGAGCGAACCGTCGCGCTCCCCGAGCGCCGCAGCGTCGCACGGGGGGCCCGTCGAACCCAGCCCGACCCGGGCGGCGACGGCGGCCACCGTCTCGGGAGCGTCCCCCGACAAGACGGTCACGGTCACACCCTGGTCGAGCAGGTAGCGGATCGTCGCGGGCGCGTCGCTCCGGACGCGCTCGGCCAGCACGACGATCGCGGCGGGCTCGAGGTCGCCGGGCACACGGTGCCCGTCGGGGAGCGTCGCGGCCCGGGCGAGCAGGAGCACCCGCCGCCCCTTGGCCCGGTGGTGAGCGGCGGCCCTGTCGATGGGACCCCTCGCCTCGGCACCGAGCACGTCGGGGCCGCCGAGCACCCAGGCCCCCTGCCCGGCGAAGGCCGCGGCGCTCCACGTGCGGGCCGAGGAGAACGGGACCCGCCCGACGACTTCCCACGCTTCGGCGGGCGGGTGCAGCCCGGCGAGCGCCAGCAGCGTGGCATTGGGTGCCGGGTCGGCGGCAGCCAGGGCGGCGAGCACGGCGGAGACCTCGTCGGCGCCGAAGCGCCCGAGCGGCTCGAGCGCCTCCACGCGCATGCCGGGCTCGGTGAGCGTCCCCGTCTTGTCGATGCAGAGGACGTCGACCCGGGCGAGGCCCTCGATGGCGGCGAGCTCCTGGACGAGGACGCGCCGCCGGGCCAGGCGCAGGGCTCCGGCGGCGAACGCCACCGACGTGAGCAGCACCAGACCCTCGGGGACCATCGCACCGACGCCCGCCACCGACGCGCGCAGGGCGTCGGCCAGGCCCAGGTGGCTGCGCAGCACCTGGGTGGTGACGAGGGCGACGCCGGCCGGGACCATCACCCAGGTCACCCCCCGCAGGATCGTGTTCGTCCCCTGCTGCAGCTCGGAGCGCACGAGACTGAAGCGGCGGGCATCGGCCTCGAGCCGAGCGGCGTACGCGGCGGGCCCCACCCCCGTTGCCCGGGCCCGGCCCGACCCGGCCACGACGAAGCTCCCCGACAGCACGACGTCGCCGGACGCCTTGCCCACCGGTTCCGGCTCGCCGCTCAGGAGCGACTCGTCGACCTCGAGGCCGTCGCTCGCCACGACGGCGGCGTCTACCGGGACCTGGTCGCCTGGGCGGAGGTCGACGAGGTCGTCCACCACGACATCGTCGAGCTCGACCTCAGAGACCGCACCCGAGCGCACCACCCGGGCATGCGCCGCCGTCAGCACGGCGAGCCGGTCGAGCGCCCGCTTCGAGCGCACCTCCTGCAAGACGCCGATGCCCGTGTTGGCCACGAGGACAGCGACGAAGAGCGCGTCCTGCGGTGGGCCGACGACGAAGACCACGACGGCGAGCACACCGAGGATGGCGTTGAAGCGCGTGAGGACGTTGGCCCGCAGGATGTCGACGACGCTCCGCCCCGGCGCCGGGGGCCCCACGTTCGCCAGGCCCGCCGCACGACGGGCCTCGACCTCCTCGGGACCGAGCCCCGCCGCGGCTGGTTCCCCCGGCCCGAGGCCCCGGGGCGCGACCTCCTGGTCCACCAGGCGAGCGTACGGCACGGGACCCCCTCCCACCAGGGCCGAAGGACCTGGGTGCTGCCCCTGCTCGCCGTGGGTGCTGCCCCTGCTCGCCGTGGGTGCTGCCCCTGCTCGCCGTGGGTGCTGCCCCTGCTCGCCGTGGGTGCTGCCCAGTGCCGTTCGACCCTGGTGGCCCGGTGCTCCGGCGCCCACGATGGCGCCGATGGTCGAGCGCTCGAACCCGCGGGGTTGGCGGCGGGCGCGCCACGCTGCGCTCGCCCTGCTCGCCACCACGCTCGGGGCGCTGGCGGCAGGGGGCCTGCTCCACCTCGTCGGAGCGGGAGGTGCAGGGGACGCGGCGTGGACGGCAGCCGGTGCCGGCGGCATGGCCTACGCAGCCTGGACGATGGCCGCCTCGCTCCGCCACGGCCGGTTGGGCGTCGACGTGATCGCCCTCGTCGCCCTGGCAGGGGCGCTGGCCGTGGGCGAGGTGCTGGCAGCGGCCGTGGTCGCCGTCATGCTCACCACGGGGCGGGCGCTCGAGCACTGGGCGGAGGGCCGGGCCCGGCGCGATCTCCACGCGCTCGTCGAGCAGACGCCGCGGACCGCCCACCGCTACCGCAGCGGCACCCTCGGCACCGTCGACCTGGCGCAGGTGACGAGGGGCGACCTGCTGGCGGTGGCGGCCGGGGAAGTCGTCCCCGTCGACGGGACGGTCGCCTCGCCGTTGGCGACGCTCGACGAGTCGGCGCTGACCGGTGAGCCCCTGCCGGTCGAACGCACCCGGGGCGAGCCCGTTCGCAGCGGGGTGGTCAACGCCGGCGGCGTCTTCGACCTCCGGGCGACGGCCACCGCCGAGGAGAGCACCTTCGCCGGGGTCGTGCGCCTGGTGGCCCGGGCCGAGGCGTCGCAGGCCCCCTTCGTGCGGGTCGCCGACCGCGTCGCGCTCTGGCTCCTGCCACTGACCGCGGCGGCGGCGACAGCGGCGTGGCTGGCGGGCGGTGCCGACCGGGCGGTCGCCGTCCTCGTGGTCGCCACGCCGTGCCCGCTCATCCTCGCCGCCCCCATCGCCCTCGTCGCCGGGCTGTCGCGCGCTGCGAGGCGCGGGGTGGTGGTGAAAGGCGGAGGCGCGCTCGAGCGGCTGGCCCGGTGCACCACGCTGCTCATCGACAAGACGGGGACCCTCACGAGCGGCCGGGCGGCGCTCGCCGACGTCGTCGTCGCCGGCGACCTGGCAGCCGACGAGGTGCTGCGTCTCGCCGGGTCGCTCGACCAGCTGTCGCCCCACGTGCTCGCGTCGGCGGTGGTGGCGGCGGCCACTGAGCACGGGTGCGAGCTCGTCCTCCCCGAGCACGTCGACGAGCAACCGGGCAAGGGCATCCGCGGCGTGGTCGACGGGCACGACGTGTCGGTGGGCGACGCGTCGTGGGCCGGGGTGCAGGGGCTGCCCCCGTGGGCTCGCCTGGCCAGGAGGCGGGCCCGCCTCGACGGGTCGCTCACCGTGTTCGTGTCGGTGGACGGCACCCCCGCCGGCGTCCTCGTCTTCGACGACCCCGTGCGTCCCGACGCCGCCCGCACGGTCCGCCTCCTCCGTCGCTCGGGCATGCAGCGGGTCGTGCTCGTGACCGGCGATCGTCCCGAGGTCGCCGAGGCGGTCGGGGCGCTGGTCGGCGTGAACGAGGTCTTGGCCGAGTGCACCCCCGAGGACAAGCTGGCAGCGGTGCGCTTGGAGCGCCGGCGGGCCCCCACCGCCATGGTCGGCGACGGCATCAACGACGCGCCGGCCCTCGCCTTGGCGGACGTCGGCGTCTCCCTGTCGGCCCGGGGTGCCACGGCGTCCTCGGAGGCCGCCGACGTCGTCCTCACCGTCGACCGCATCGACCGGCTGGGCGAGGCGGCCGTCCTCGCCCGCCGCAGTCGGTCCATCGCCCTCCAGAGCGTGGTCCTCGGGATGTCCCTCTCGCTCGCCGCAATGGCCGCAGCCGGGCTCGGCCTGCTCCCCGCCGTGTGGGGCGCGCTCCTCCAGGAGGGCATCGACGTGGCCGCCATCGCCAACGCGCTGCGGGCCCTCCGCCCGGCTGCCCTCGAGGCACGGCCGAGCGCCGACGACGGAGCGGTCCTCCGGCGGTTCCAGCTCGAGCACCGGGCCATCCGAACCGGCCTCGTGCGAGTCCGCCAGGCGGCCGATGCCCTCGGGACCGGGGACGACGCGGCGGCGATGGACCTCGTGCGCGACGTGCACCGCCTCCTCGTCGAGGTCATCGCCCCCCACGAGGCCGCCGAGGAGGAGACGCTCTACCCCGTGGTCGGCCGGGTGCTCAGGGGACGAGACCCGACCGGCACGATGAGCCGGGCCCACGTCGAGATCGCCCGCCAGGTCAGGCACCTCACCGGCCTGCTCGACGAGGTCGGCGACGGACCGCCCGACGACCTCGACGTCGCCGAGCTCCGGCGCACGCTCTACGGGCTCTACGCCGTGCTCGCCCTGCACACCGCCCAGGAGGACGAGAGCTACCTGTCGCTCGCCGAGGACGTGCCCGGCACCCCGACGCCCCGGGCCACCGTCGGGTCCTGAGCCGCGCCGGAAGCGCGAGGCCGAGGTGGCCACGGCGTCTGCGCCGGCTCGCGGCCGCGGGCCGTTGCGGCTCCGGGCCGGACCCTAGGGCAGCACGCGCC
>JAJZJT010000150.1 GCA_021809995.1 Actinomycetes bacterium | reverse complement strand
GACGGAACAGGCTCACTGCCACGGCTTGCCGGGGGCATGCAGACGCACTACAACTGCGTCCGGAGGTGGGGCCAGTTCTGACCATCACGGTGGGGCCACTTCACTCCATCATTCCCAGGAACGCGCTGGGGCTCAGGAAATTCCCGGAACCGGCACTTTTCTTGTGAATCTTGGAATCAAAACACTAGCGCTCCCCGAGAAGACGGCGCCCGGGCCTCGGTCGCGACGTCCCGCAAGAGGGCGCGACCGGGCCCCGGCCCGCCGGCGCGGGCGGGCGACGGTACGCTCGGACGGTGCCCGACCCTCACGTGGCTGCGCCCGATCGCTACGAGTCGATGCCGTACCGCCGGTGCGGCCGCAGCGGCTTGTTGTTGCCGGCGGTCTCGCTCGGCCTCTGGCACAACTTCGGCGACGACCGGCCGCTCGCCACCCAGCGGGCCGTCCTGCGGCGGGCCTTCGACCGGGGCGTGACCCACTTCGACCTGGCCAACAACTACGGGCCGCCCTACGGCAGCGCCGAGGTGAACTTCGGTCGCATCCTGCGCGAGGACTTCGCCCCCTACCGGGACGAGCTGGTGATCTCGACCAAGGCAGGCTGGGACATGTGGCCGGGCCCCTACGGCGACCACGGTTCGCGCCAGTACCTGCTGACCAGCCTCGACCAGAGCCTCGGCCGGATGGGGCTCGACCACGTCGACCTCTTCTACCACCATCGCTTCGACCCCGACACCCCGCTCGAGGAGACCATGGGCGCGCTCGACGCCGCCGTCCGCCAGGGCAAGGCGCGCTACGTCGGCATCTCCTCGTACTCGGACGTCCGCACCCGGCAGGCGGTGGCGATCCTGCGCGACCTCGGCACACCGCTGCTCGTGCACCAGCCGTCGTACTCGATGTTCAACCGGTGGATCGAGGGCGGCCTCCTCGACGCGCTCGAGGACGAGGGGGTCGGTTGTGTCGCCTTCTCGCCACTCGCCCAGGGGCTGCTCACCGATCGCTACCTCGAGGGCGTCCCCGAGGGCTCGCGGGCCTCACGCGCGACATCGCTCACACCCGACATGCTCTCGGAGGAGAACCTCGCTCGGGTGCGCGCGCTGGCCGAGATCGCGACCCGTCGCGGCCAGCGGCTGTCGCAGTTGGCCATCGCCTGGGCCCTGCGCGACCGTCGCGTCACCTCGGTGGTGCTCGGGGCGAGCAGCGTCGAACAGCTCGACGAGAACCTCGACGCCCTCGACGCGCCCGAGCTGACCGCCGAGGAGCTCGCCGAGGTCGACCGCTTCGCCGTCGAGGGAGGCGTCGACCTGTGGCGGGGCCCGTCGACCAGTTGAGGTCGGGCGCGTGAGCACGGGCCTTGCCCTCGTCGTGGTCGCGGCCGTCACCGCCGGCTCGGCCGTCGTGGCGACCGTCGCCTTCGCCGTGCTCGGGCGCCTGGTCCAGCGGCGCTCCACGGCCGTCGCCGTCAGGTCGCTCGTGACCCGCGTGCGCGCGCCGGGGCGGGTCGTGGTCCCCCTCATCGCCCTCGAGGCGGCGGCCGAAGCCGGCGACCTGTCGAGGACGGCCAAGACCGTCGTGGTGCACGTGGCCGGTGCGCTGCTGGTCGTAGCCGTGGCGTGGCTGGTGGTGCGGACCACGTACGTCATCGACGACCTCCTGCTCGCCCGCTACCGCCTCGATGCCGCCGACAACCTGCGCGCCCGACGGGTCCACACCCAGGTGCAGGTCTTGCGACGGGTGACAGTAGCGGTGGTCTCCGTGCTGGCGGTCGCCGTCGTGCTGCTCGGGATCCCCGGGGTGCGCAACGCGGGCATCGGGCTGCTCGCGTCGGCGGGCCTCGTCGGCGTGGTCGGCGGGATCGCCGCCCGGCCGACGGCGTCCAACCTCGTCGCCGGCATCCAGATCGCCATCAGCCAGCCCATCCGGGTCGACGACGTGGTGGTCGTCGACGGCCACTGGGGGCGGGTCGAGGAGATCGCCCTCACCTACGTCGTGGTCCGGGTGTGGGACCTCCGGCGCTTGGTCGTCCCCGTCTCGTACTTCGTCAGCCAGCCCTTCGAGAACTGGACCCGCTCGACGGCCGACATCCTGGGCTGGGTCCACCTCGAAGTCGACTACTCGGCGCCGGTCGACGAGATCCGCACGGCGTTCCGCGAGATCGTGGCCTCCTCGCCGAACTGGGACGGCCAGGTCGCCATCTTGCAGGTCACCGGGTTGGGCACCGAGACGATGCAGCTGCGGGCCCTGATGAGCTCGCCGGACAGCAGCCGTTCGTGGAACCTCCAGTGCGAGGTGCGCGAGCGGCTCGTCGCCTACCTGCAGGAGCGGTGCCCCTGGGCGCTGCCCCGGCTGCGCACGGAGCGGGCCGTCGTCCACGACGCGGCCGGTCGCAGCGCGGACGGACCGCCCTCCGGGCGTCCAGGTGACGGCAGCCGGCACGGGGAGGCGTCGCCGCCCGCTGGCGAACAGCGGCCCTGACCGGGGTCCGCGCCAGCGAGGATCCCCGCGATCGGGGACGTTCGTCCCTACCCGCTGGACGTGGTCCGGCCTAGCGTGGAACGTGGCGGGGGGACCGGTGACGGAGGAGAGGCCATGCGCGCACTGCGTCTGCTCGAGTGGAAGTCCGATCCGCAGCTCGTGGAGGTCGAGGACCCGGTGCCCGGTCCCGGGCAGGTGGTCGTCCGCATCGGCGGTGCCGGGGCCTGTCACTCCGACCTCCACCTCATGCGCGAATTCGGCCCCGGCGTCGTTCCCTGGGAGCCGCCCTTCACCCTCGGCCACGAGAACGCCGGTTGGGTGCACGCCCTGGGCTCGGGGGTCACCGACCTCGAGGTCGGCCAGCCGGTCGCCGTCTACGGACCGTGGGGGTGCGGCACGTGCCGACGATGCCGGCTCGGTATGGAGAACTACTGCGAGGACCCGCTCGCCGCGCCCGTCCCCGGAGGCGGCGGCGGGCTGGGCCTCGACGGAGGCATGGCCGAGCTCATGCTCGTCCCAGCGGCTCGCCTCCTCGTCCCCCTGCCCGACGGGCTCGACCCGGTGAAGGCCGCCCCGCTGACCGACGCCGGTCTCACGCCCTACCACGCCGTGCGCCGGTCGTGGCCGAAGCTCGGGCCGGGGTCGACGGCCGTCGTCGTCGGCGTGGGCGGGCTGGGCCACCTTGCCGTCCAGGTCGTCAGGGCCACCACGGCGGCGCGCGTCGTGGCGGTCGACACCCGCGAAGAGGCACGGAGCCTCGCCGCCGCCGAGGGGGCCGATCTGACCGTCGCTCCCGAGGACGCCGCCGCCGAGATCCGCGCCGCCACAGGCGGCCGGGGCGCGGACGTGGTCCTCGACTTCGTCGGGTCCGACGCCACTCTCGCCCTCGGGGCCGCCGTGGGGCGGACGCTCGGTGACCTGACGGTGGTGGGGATCGCCGGAGGGACGCTCGGCCTCTCGTTCTTCTCGGTCCCCTACGAGCTGTCCGTCCAGACGACCTACTGGGGGACCCGACCCGAGCTCGAGGACGTGCTCGACCTCGCTGCCCGCGGGCTGCTGCGAGCGGCGGTGACGACGGTCACGCTCGACGGGGCCGTCGAGGCGTACCACCGCATGCAGGCGGGCACGGCCGTCGGCCGCCAGGTCGTCGTCCCGACGGACTGAGCCCGGTCGTGCCGGCGTGGCCGGCGTCCAGTTCGCCCGGCCGCCCGCCCCGGGGAGGACGACGAGCTCGTCGCCGCCGTCGCGGCGACCGCCCGTGAGCTCGGGGCCGGCTCGGGCGGGTAGTCCGCCTAGGCTCGGGAGCGCGGGCCCTCTACGCCACAGGCGGCCTCCGGGTCGGGTGGGGCGGAAGGCGCGGCCCGGGTGCACGACCGGCGGTCTCACGTGCCGCCGGTGACCGGCGAGGAGGAACGATGGCCGACGAGGAGATCCTGCGGCGGATCGAGCAGCTGGTCGACGAGGAGCATGACCTCCGGTCGGTGGGCGAGGCTCCCGACGCGGTGCGCCTGACCTACGTCGAGGAGACGCTCGACCAGTGCTGGGACCTGCTGCGCCAACGGCGCGCCCGACGTCAGTACGGGCAGGACCCTGCCGACACCGCCGTGCGCGACGCCTCGACCGTCGAGCACTACAAGCAGTAGCCGGGCCCGGCCACGGGCGTGGGCGCCGGGCGGTGCCAAGGTCTTGACCGCCGACCGGCGGTGCGACAGCAGGTTGGTTGGCGCGGTGCGCTTCAGACGGGTGGCTCGGCTCAGGACCTGGCGCCCGAGGCAGTGACGACGCCCCCGAGCTGTCTCGGCACGACCGTGCCCGTGGTGATCGCCCGGACCACCGCCACCACCTCCTCGGGCCGCCTGCTCGTGTCGAGCGTCGTGGCCGATGGCCACGGGGGCTCCGACGCGGCGAGCTGGAGCGCCACCGCGTCGGTCGCGTCGGAGACGTTGCCGGGCTCGCTCGCCCGCCGTGCCACTCGGAGGGCTACCACCCCCGGTGGCGCCGTGCACCGCACCTCGTCGAGGTCGACGACCGCGGTGGCGGCGACGGTGCGTGCCCGGGCACGCCACCGCGGGTCCCGAAAGGTCGCGTCGAGGACGACGCTCAGCCCACGCGTGAGGCAGGAGCGCGCCTCGTCGAGGAGCTGTGAGTAGGTCGAGTCGGTCACCGACGAGCGGTAGAGGCCGCCCTCCCCGCCCACAGGCCCCGGTTCGACGATGTCCAGTCCGGCGCGCTGCTTGCGGAGCTCGTCCGAGCGGAGGACGACGGCACCGAGGGCGTCGGCGAGCTCCGCCGCCACGGTCGACTTGCCCGTCCCCGGCGCGCCGCCCACCACGACCAGGCGGACGCGCCCCCGCTCGAGGTGCGACTCGGCCTGCGCGAGGTGGCGGCGTGCCTGGTCGGCCGCGCCGTCCTCGCCCTGGTCGGCCCGGAGCCCCTTCACGGTGGCCCGTACCAGGGCTCGCGACGCGACGTAGAAGTCGGCCAACGAGTCGGGCCACGTGTCCCCGCTGAGCTCGCGGTAGTGGGCGAGGAAGGCTGCGGCGGCGTCAGGGGCGCCGAGGTGCTCGAGGTCCATGGCGCAGAAGGCCACATCGGCCACGACGTCGCCGTAGCGGAGCTGGTCGTCGAACTCGAGGCAGTCGAGCACGCGTGGCCCGTCGTCGAGGCAGAAGACGTCCTCGGCGAGCAGGTCACCGTGCCCGTCGCAGATCCGGCCCCCGGCGATCCGTTCCGCCAGCAGCTCGAACCGACCGGCCAAGTACCGCCGCCCGAGGGTGGCGACGTGCTCGAGCCGTGCGCGCTCGAGGACCCGTCCCGCGAGCGGCATCGCCTCGCGGAGGGTCGCGTCCCACCGCTCGAGCAGAGCTGGTCCCGTGCTCGAGGCGTCGACCTCTCGCGACCGCCCGGCCCGTGAGTGGAAGTCGGCCATCACGCGGGCAAGTCGCCGGAGCTCGGCATCGACGTCGGACCCGGTCGCGACGAGCGTCGAAAGTCGTCGCGCCGCAGGAAGGCGCCGCATGGCGACGAGGTGGTCGCAGGGCGTGCCGTCGGGCCCGACGACGTCGAGGACGCCCAGGTAGACGTCGGGCGCCAGGCGGCGGTTCAGCACCACCTCGCGTTGACAGGCCCGCCTGCGGGCCTCGACCGTCGTGAAGTCGAGGAACCCGAACGCGACGCGCTTCTTCAGCTTGTAGGCACGGTCCCCGAGGAAGAACACGACCCCCGAGTGGGTCTCGGCGATCGCGGCCGCTGCGGCCGCGTCCCCGGTAGCCGGGGTCGCGCCCGGCGAGGGAGGTTCGTCCGTGCCCGGCCTTGCGGCGGGGGGTCCGAGGCCGGGCACGGACAGCACGTCACGCCCGGGTCACGGGTACGTGGCGTGTGGGCTCCGGTGCCGAAGCAGCGGGCATCGGCACGCGAACTTCGAGGATGCCGTCGTGGTACGTGGCTACCACACTGTCCTCGTCGGTCCCTTCGGGGATGGGGATCCGCCGGACGAAGGCCCCGTAGCGGAGCTCGCGCCGGCGGAAGCGGCGGTCGTCCCGGTCCTGCTCCTCCGAGCGCTGGGCACTGATCGACAGCGTCCCTTCGGACACGGTGATGTCGACGTCGTGCTCGGGGTCGATGCCAGGCAGCTCGGCCCGTACGACCAGGGTGTCGTCCTCGGTGAACTCCTCGACGTCGATGAGCTGCCGGCCGGCGCTCGACTCGAAGCGCTCGTCGATCCACCGCCACGGTGACATCACAGGCGACGGCCACTCGCGGGCCATCTCGGGGATCCGGTGCATGCGCTTCTGCAGGGACTTGGCCATGCCTCCCGCTCCTTCTTCGATCGCCGGGCCTGTTCCAGGCCCACCAGCCACGATGCGCTCGGCGCCGGATGGCGACTAGGGCCGTTCGTCACACCGCGCGCTCTGGCGGGACCCGGCCCGCTGCGGGCGCCGGTGGCGGCCGGCTCCGTGCTCGCCGGCCGACGGGACGGCGTCCAGCGCGCCCCGGCCGGGTGACGGGCTTGGTCCGGGGTTCGGGACGTTTGGCCCTTCCGCCTGGGTGGTTGCCCGTCGTAACGTTCTGCTTGAGGAGATGGTGCAAGATGACCAGGAGATCAATGTGGCCGCGACGGCGGGCCCATCGCAGCCTCCCGGCAGACGAGGTCATCGGGTGGCAGGACCCCGCCGACGCCCGGCACCGGCCGTGGGGGCTGGGGCGGAACCGGCACGGCGAACTGGTGAGCGACTGCGAGGCGTTCCTCGCCGGCAGGCTCGCCGAACAGCTCGAACAGCGCGGGCAGCCCGTCCCGGTGTGGGTGTGGACGAACCTGCTGGCGCACGGTACGGCGCAGGAGCTGGCGTCCGAGCGGACGGCGCCGAGCACCCATGTCATCGGCGCCGACGAGCGCTGGTGGGCGGCGCGCTCGTACCTGGCCGGTTCCGTGCTCGACGCCAGCGACCGCTCGGGAGGCCTCGAGCTCGTGCAGGCTCGCGTCCTGGTGCCCCTCGAGCTCGAGCTGTCGTCCCGCTCCGAGGTCGAACGGTGGGACCGTCGGCGCTGGGTGAGCACGATCGAGGCTGCCCTTCGCTCGCTCGCCGGTACCCGACGCCCGCCTGACCCGGGAGCGTCGGGCCGCTGACCCCGTTCCCCGGTCCGACGGTCGCGGCGCAGAGGTGTCGGGACCGGCGCGCCGACGGCGATGTCGCGCGGGCCGCGACCTTGCGTGCGCCGGCGCCCGGGCGCCCGGCGCTCAGCTGGCGTTGCGGGGCCAGGAGTGGTGGTCTCGGTGCCCGGAGGTCTGGCGACGCTGATCGTCGCGGCGCGCGGGCGGCTGGGCATCGACCCTGGGTGGCCAC
>JAJZJT010000149.1 GCA_021809995.1 Actinomycetes bacterium | reverse complement strand
GCACGGCGTTGGGCCCGCCCTGGCGCTCGCCGTCCTCTCGGTCCTCTCCCCGGCCGAGCTGTCGACCGCCGTGCTCGAGGGCGATACGACGACGCTGTGCCGTGTGCCCGGCGTGGGCAAGAAGACGGCAGCGCGGCTGCTGCTCGAGCTCGAGGCCCGGCTTGACCTGCCGGACCTGGGCGCGGGCGGGTCGGCACCGGCGCGCCCCGGTCGAGGATCCGCTCGCGACGACGCGGTGACCGCCCTTGCCGAGCTGGGCTACGGGCCCGAGGAGATCGCACCGGCGCTCGAGGCCGGTACGGAGGGAGCCACGGTCGAGGAGCTGGTGCGCGCTGCGCTGCGTGTGCTGGCGCGGAGCCGGTGAGCGCCGCCAGGCGGGAGGTGCTCGGGCCACCGGGCACCGGACCGGAGCGCGCGGCCCCCGAGGGTGCCGTGGCTTCGACCCCTGGGCCGCCGGGGGCTCCCACCGGAGAGGAACCGGGTGTGTCGAGGACTGTCGACCCGGTGGCGGAGGAGGCGGAGGAGCTCGACGAGGCCGGGCTCCGGCCGCGCACGCTCACCGAGTTCGTCGGCCAGCGGCAGCTCACCGAGCATCTCGCCATCGTGGTCGAGGCGGCGCGTCGTCGCGGCCAGCCCGTCGACCACCTCCTCTTCGCCGGGCCGCCCGGGCTCGGCAAGACCTCGTTGGCGGGCATCGTGGCCGCCGAGATGGGCGTCGGCCTCCGGGTCACGTCGGGACCGGCGCTGGTCCGCGCTGGCGACCTGGCGGCGTTGCTCACCGACCTGCAGGACGGCGACGTGCTCTTCATCGACGAGATCCACCGGCTGAACCGGGCGGTCGAGGAGATCCTCTACCCGGCCATGGAGGACGGGAAGCTCGACCTGGTCATCGGGAAGGGGCCCACGGCGCGCAGCATTCGCCTCGACCTCCCGCACTTCACCCTCGTCGGCGCCACCACGCGGACGGGGCTCGTGACCGGTCCCCTGCGTGACCGGTTCGGGTTCGTCGGCCGCATGGACTACTACGAGGTCGTCGAGCTCGAGGCGATCGTGCTCCGGTCGGCCGGCATCCTCGGGGTCCCCGTCGACGTCGACGGCGCACGACGCATCGCCGAGCGTTCGCGTGGCACGCCGCGCATCGCCAACCGTCTGCTCCGTCGGGTGCGGGACTTCGTCGAGGTCCGGGCCGACGGGGCCATCACCGCGGAGACCGCGCGCGCCGGGCTCGACCTCTTCGGGGTGGACGACCTCGGCCTCGACAAGGTCGACCGGGCGATCCTCGACGTGTTGTGCCGACGGTTCGGCGGACGGCCGGTGGGCCTCGTCACGCTCGCCCAGTGCGTGGGTGAGGAGCCGAGCACGGTCGAGGACGCCTACGAGCCGTTCCTCGTGCGCGAGGGCCTCGTCCTGCGCACGCCGCGTGGTCGGGTGGCCGCACCTCGGGCATGGGACCATCTGGGCTTGGCGCCGGTGGCCATGCCGCTCGACGGGCGCCGGACTGCTGACTGCTGACTGCTGACGGGGGACGGGGGACGGGGGACGGGGTGGGCAGCAGGGTGGCCCACGTCTGGCACCATGGCGCCATGTCCGAGGCAACTGACCGGGGGAGCAGCGCGGGCGCGACGGCCTCGGCTGGGCAGACGCCCATGACGGACTTCGACTATCACCTGCCGCCGGCCGCCATCGCGCAGCAGCCGGTCGAGCCGCGAAGCGCCGCACGGCTGCTCGTCGCCCCCGAGGTGTCGCCGACGGGAGCGCTCGCCCACCGGACGGTCGCCGACCTGCCGGAGCTGCTCGCTCCGGGGGACGTCGTCGTGGTCAACGAGACACGGGTCCTGGCGGCTCGGCTCGGCCTGGTCCGGGCTACTGGCGGCCGTGCCGAGGTGCTGCTCCTCGAACCGGCCGGCGCGACGTCCGCGGCGGCTCGCGGCGTGGGCGGGACGGGCGGAGGCCGGCTCGAGGGCGACGGTCAATGCTGGGTGGCGCTGGTGCGCCCGGGTCGTCGCCTGGCACCGGGCACGCCGCTGTTCGCGCCAGGCCCGGACGGCACGCCCTCGGGGAGGCCGGTGGTCGAGGTCGGGGACCCCGCTCCCGGTGCCGACGACGGCCGGCGGCTCGTGACCGTGCTCGACCACCAGGCAGCGGGGGCGATCGGGGTCGTGCCGCTGCCGCCCTACATCCGCGAGCCGCTCGCCGACCAAGCCCGGTACCAGACGGTCTTCGCCCGTGACGAGGAGCCCGAGGAGCGGTCGGTGGCCGCACCCACCGCCGGGCTCCACCTTACCGACGAGGTGATGGCCGGCATCGTGGCAGCCGGGGCCGAGCTTCGGACTGTCGAGCTCGCCATCGGGCTCGACACGTTCCGGCCGGTGACGGCCGAGACGGCCGAGGACCACGTCATCCACACCGAGCGCTACCGGGTCCCGGCGGCGACGCTCGAGGCGTGCCGGCGCTCGCGGCGCGTCGTGGCGATCGGGACCACCGTCGTGCGCTCCCTCGAGACGGCAGCCGCCACGGGCCAGCTCGAGGGGCGGACCGACCTCTTCATCCACGGGGCGTACCCGTTCGCCCTGGTCGACGTGGTGCTGACCAACTTTCACCTGCCCCGTTCCAGCCTCCTCCTCCTGGTCGAGGCGTTCGCCGGCCCCCGGTGGCGGGAGCTGTACGCGACAGCGCTCGCCGCGGGCTACCGGTTCCTGTCCTTCGGCGACGCGATGCTGGTCGGCCGCCGACACGGGGAGGTCGCGTGAGCGGGGCAGCGCGGGTCGACGTGGTGGCCCGTGACGGCGCCGCTCGGCGGACCACGGTCACGACGGCTCGGGGCGCGTACCGCACGCCGGCGTTCATGCCGGTGGGCACCCGGGGTGCGGTCAAGGCCCTCGACGCCGCCGACCTCGAGCGGCTCGACCCGCCGGTCGTGCTGGCGAACACCTACCACCTGTTGCTGCGCCCAGGGGCCGATGTGGTCGCGGCACTGGGGGGGATCCACCGCTTCGCCGGGTTCGGCGGCCATGTGCTCACGGACTCGGGCGGGTACCAGGTGCACTCGCTGTCGCCGTCCGTCGATGACGACGGGGTCACCTTCACCTCGGTCTACGACGGCGCGGCGGTCCGCCTCACGCCCGAGGACGCGATCGACGCGCAGGGGCTCATCGGCGCGGACGTGGCGATGGTGCTCGACGTCTGCGTCACGCTGCCGGCGTCGACCGAGGTCGTGCGCACGGCCGTCGACCGCACGGCGGCGTGGGCGGTCCGGGCCCGGGAGCACCACCGCCGCATCGAGCACCGGCCCGCCGGCCAGGCGCTGTTCGGCATCGTCCAGGGCGGCGTCGACCCGGTGCTCCGGCGCGAGAGCGCCGAGCGGACGGTCGCCCTCGACTTCGACGGCTACGGCGTCGGTGGCTTGTCGGTCGGCGAGGGACGGCCGGAGCTGCTGGACGCCCTGGCCGCGGTGGTAGAGGTGCTCCCGTCGGACCGGCCGCGTTACCTGATGGGAGTGGGCGACCCGGTGGGCATGGTCGAGGCGGTCGCGCTGGGCGTCGACCAGTTCGACTGCGTGGCTCCGACCCGCCTGGCACGGCACGGCACGGTCCTGACCGCCGAGGGACGGCTGAACCTGCGCAACGCCCGCTTTGCGCGTGACGCCGGTCCGCTCGACCCGACGTGCACCTGCTCGACGTGCGCCCGGTGGTCGCGTGGGTACCTGCGGCACTTGCTCAGCGTGGGCGAGCCGACGGGCTGGCGCCTCGTGTCGATCCACAACCTGGCCTGGACGCTTGCCCTCATGGACCGGGTCGCCGAGGCCATCGAGCACGGGTCGCTGGACGGGCTCCGGCGGGAACTCGCCGAGCGGTGGGGGTGAGGTCCCGGAGAAGCGCCGCGCCCGCCATCGGCCACGGGGTGCCCGTCTTCGTCGTGCGCGGCGGCCAGCGGCCTGCGGCCTGCGCCTGCGACGTGGTCCCGGTCGGGTAGGATCACGCGCCTGTGCACCTGAACCCCCTGCCCTCTCGCAGCGCCGCGTGCGCTGCCCCCGCCCGATGACCGCGCCCGTGGCGACCGCCCTGTCCCTCGTGGCAGCGACCTCGAAGAGCTCGTCGACGTCGTCGGGGAGCTCGTCCTTCCTGTTGATCCTGGTCGTGATCGGCGCAGCCTTCTACTTCTTCCTCTACCGGCCTCAGCAGCAGAAGGCCAAGCGCCAGCGGGAGCTGCAGAACCAGTTCGAGGTGGGCGATGAAGTGCTCACCGCTGGCGGCCTGGTCGGGCACGTGCTCGACATCGACGGCGATCGCATCACGCTCGAGACGAGCGTGGGGGCGTCGTTCGTGGTCCTGCGGCAGTACGTCGTCCGTCGGCTCGAGGCGGCCGCCGAGCCCGAGGAGCCCGAGGACGGCGACGGAAACGAGGGCACGGAGGACGGCGACGGAGACGAGGGCAGGGAGGCCGGCGGCGAAGGCGACGACGGCGAGGATTGGGGCGGCACGGACGGGGATGCTCGGCCGGCCGGCTCCGCCTGAGCCGTCATGAAGCAGCGACGCGGCCTGTGGACCAGCCTGTTGGCCGCCGTGGCCGTCGGCGTGGCCCTGCTCGGGGCCACGCTGGGTGCCGGGTGGTCGCCGAAGCTCGGCCTCGACCTCGACGGCGGTCTGGCCGTCACCTACCAGACGGCGCGACCGGTCAATTCGGGCCAGCTCAACACCATCGTCAACATCATGAACAACCGGGTCGACGCTCTGGGTGCCACCGGTGCGACGGTGGCCAGTCAGGGCAAGAACCAGGTGGCCGTGTCGATCCCCGGGGCGAAGAACATCCAGCAGATCCTCGACACGATCGGGAACACCGCCCAGCTCTACTTCCGTCCGGCGCTGTGCTACGCACCCGCGTACACCCCGCCCAAGTCGGGCAAGCCCCCGAGCGGAGCGCTGCCCGCCTGTGGGTCGCAGTACGCGCTCTCCCAGGCCAACCTCGGGGTCAAGCCTGATCCGGCGAGCACGGCCGGGTTCACGGCCAACAGCGTGCCGCCCGACCCGACGTTCGCCTCGTACCGCTCCACGCCAGACACCAAGGGGGCCACCGTGCTGTTGCCGGCGGCCAAGGGCGCCGGCGGGGGACGCTATGTCCTCGGGCCGGCCGCGCTGACCGGCTCGATCGTGAAGTCGGCCTCGGCCCAGCTCGTCAACAGCGTGTGGGTGGTGGACTTCACGCTCACCTCGAAGGGGTCAGGGGCATGGGACAAGCTCGCCGCGCAGCAGTTCCACCAGATCATCGCGGTCGACCTCGGTGGAACGGTGATCTCGGCGCCCATCACGAGCGCCAGCTCGTCGGCACCGAGCTCCTTCAACGGGAGCGTGCAGGTGAGCGGCGGGTTCACGGAGAACCAGGCCAAGCAGCTCGCCGTGGAGCTCAACTACGGCTCGCTGCCCGTCAAGCTCAACCGCCTCACGGTCCAGACCGTCTCGCCGACACTCGGCAGGTCGTCCCTCGACGCCGGGCTCATCTCCGGGCTGGCCGGGCTCGTGCTCGTGCTTGCGTACATCCTCGTCTACTACCGGATGCTCGGCGTGGTCGTGGTCTCCGGCCTCGTGCTGACGGGCGCCGTGCTGTGGTCCGTCATCGCCGCGATGGGCCACAGCCTCGGGACGACCATCGACCTCGCGGGGGTGATCGGCGTCATCGTGTCGGTCGGGATCACCGTCGACTCCTACATCGTCTACTTCGAGCGGCTGAAGGACGAGGCCCGGTCAGGGCGCACCGTGCGCACGAGCGTCGACCGGGGCTTCGCCAGTGCCTTCCGGACCGTGCTCGCCGCTGACGCCGTCTCGCTGCTTGGCGCTGGAATCCTCTACTTCATCTCGATCGGCTCGGTGCGTGGCTTCGCTCTGTTCCTCGGCATCTCGACCGTGCTGGACGTCGTCGTGACGTACTTCTTCACACGGCCGTTCGTCATCCTCCTCGGCCGTAGCCAAACGGCCACCCAGGCGCGCGGCCTCGGGGTCGCCCGCGGCCTCGGCATCGACGTGGAGGGAGCCAAGTGAGCGCGTCGCGCCGGTCGCGGGCGGGCGCAGGCGACGGGACGAACGAGACCGTCCGCGACGTCGAGTCGGCACGTGTCGACGAGGACGTCCTGGCCGATGTCGACGGGACCGGGGCCGGGGCCGATGTCGACGGGACCGGGGCCGGGGCCGATGTCGACGGGGCCGGGGCCGGGGCCGGGGCCGATGTCGACGGGACCGAAGTCGGCAACGAAGGGGCCGGGCAGCGGCGGCCGAACGCCCTGCTCCGCCTGTACCGTGGCCAGACCTCGTTCGACTTCATCGGGCGCCGCAGCCGGTGGTTCGCCCTCTCCGCCTTCGTCATCCTCGTGGGGATCGTGTCGCTGTCGACCCGCGGTCTGAACCTGGGGATCGACTTCAAGGGCGGCCAGTCGTGGACGGTGACCTCCCAGTCGCTGACGGTGGCCCAGGCCACGGCCGCAGTGAAGGGCGTGGGGGTGGCACAGCCGACCGTCGTGCAGCTCACCAACCAGGTGTCCGGCACGAAGCAGATCGAGGTCGAGGCCGACCTCAACGGGATGAGCGTGGCCAAGCGGGACGCCATCGAGCAGGACGTCATGACGGCCCTGGCCACAAAGGCGGGGATCCCCGCCTCGGCGGCGGCCACGAAGGTGTCCTTCACCGACGTCGGACCGACATGGGGTGGCCAGGTGACGAGCAAGGCCATCGAGGCCCTGGTCGTCTTCTTCGTGGCCGTCGTCATCTACATCTCGATCCGCTTCGAGTTCAAGATGGCGCTCGCCGCCCTTGCCGCCGTGCTCCACGACATCCTCGTGACGGTGGGCATCTACTCGCTCACCGGTTTCCAGGTCACGCCCGACACGGTCATCGCCGTGCTCACCGTGCTCGGCTACTCGCTCTACGACACCGTCGTCGTCTTCGACCGGATCGGGGACAACGCCAAGGGGCTCGGCGCCTCGGGCCGGATCACCTACTCGGACATGGTCAACCTGTCCATGAACCAGACCCTCGCCCGCTCGGTGAACACGTCGCTGGTCGCCATCATGCCGGTGCTCGGCGTGCTGCTCGTCGGATCGTTCCTCCTCGGGGCGACGACCCTCGAGAACTTCGGCCTCGCCCTGGTCATCGGGCTGAGCAGCGGGGCGTACTCGTCGATCTTCATCGCCTCACCGCTGCTCGCCGTCATGAAGGAGCGCGAGCCTCGCTACACCACCATCCGCCAACGGCTCGAGACCCGGGGCGGCGAACGTATCGGCATCCTGACGCCGGCGGCGGCGGCGGCGCTGTCGGGGTCGGCGAGCAT
>JAJZJT010000148.1 GCA_021809995.1 Actinomycetes bacterium | reverse complement strand
CGCCCGTCTCACCCCGGGGCCGTGCCGGCGCAGGAGCCGGCGGCGCGTCCCGTGCCGGCACAGGAGCCGGCGGCGCGTCCCGGTCCGAGGGCCGATGCCCGACGGGCTCGCCCCCGGGCTCCGGGGGGCCGTTCGACGGGCCCGATGACCCGGTCCACGAGCCGACCGCCGCGTCGAGGCGACGCCGGCCGAACCGGACGGCGAGCTCGCCGACGACTCGGGCCGTCGCCACCTGCCCGGAGACGGCGCGCCGTCCCCGTTCTCGCCACTGCGGCAGCTCGTCCACGGCGGACAGCACCGCCCCGACGGGCGCGTAGACGATCACCTCGAGGAGGCGCTCCGCCGTGCCTGGCCCGCCTGGCCCGCCTGCCGGTGTCTCGTCGCCCACGGCCACGCCTCCCTCCGGACCTCAGACGCAGTCCCGGCACAGCATGCGCGTGCCGTCGGCCAGCTGGCTCGGGTGCTTGACGAGGAAGCACGAACGGCACACGAACTCGTCCGGCTGCTTGGGGAGGACCCGCTCGACGCCGTCCGCCCGCTCGTCGGGCTCGGCGAGCTCCTCGTCGTCCTCGTCGACCTCCTCGACGACGAGCCGCTCCTTCAAGATGACGTCCAGGCTCGCCTCGACGTCGTCCTCCTCCTCTTCCTCGTCCTCCTCCTCTTCCTCGTCCGGCTTGGCCGTCGCCGGGGTCGACGCGACGTCCTCCTCCGCGTCCTCCCCGTCGACGAGGAGGTCCGACGAGTCGTCCAGATCGACGTCGACGTCCTCGTCCACGTCGAGGTCGTCATCGACGTCGACGTCGACGTCGAGCTCGTCGTCGACCAGTTCGTCAGGCTCGTCGACTTCGTCCAGATCTTGTGGCATAGCCGCCCTTCAGTGGTGAGTTCGCCGGGAGCATAGACGGTCGGCCGTCGGAGTCGTGCACGGTCCCCTGCCTCGCCAGACGGCGCCTCGAGGGCTCGTGCCGTGCTCGGCCCGGCGCGCCGTCTCACCCCCCGATCGGCTCCAGGCGGTACGGCCCAGGGGCTCTTTGGCACCACCCCCCCGCTCCCTCCGGCACTCGGCCGTCGGGCTCGGGAGGACGTTCTCTACTCGAACCCCTGGGCCTGTCCTCCGCCTCTCACCGCATTCCCCCCGGAGCAATGCCAGGCTGCGCCGCTGCGCACCGCGGCGCCGCACCCGGGACGACGGGACGTGCCGACGATAGGCCATGGGCACCGGGCACCGTCAAGTGGCAAGCTCCCCCTCTGACCTGGTGTTCTGGGCTGCGGCCCTGGTCACGGACGTGCGCTCGGCACCGAGCGCGGACCGTCAGCCCGGTGCGACGATGCCGTGCGCCTGTCGGCGACGCTCGGCGTCGCGCTCGGAGCCGATCCGTCCGAGCTCGTGGCCGTCGTAGTCGACGAAGGTCATGGCCTCGGCCAGCAGCCGGTGCCCGGCGCGCTCGGCCAGCTGGCGGTGCATCTCCTGGGCCACCCAGCGGTAGCCGGCATGCCCCTGTGGACCGGAGCGCAGCTCGATCAGGTGCATGGCCTCGCGGGCGTTCAGCTGCAGGTTGAAGCGGACCCGGTAGGCGAGCGCCACGGCGTACACCGCCTCGTCGGGGAAGACCGGGCGGAGCTCCTCGAAGAGCTGCCGGGACCGCTCCATCGAAGCCACGTAGTCGGCGCCCAGCCCGGCACCGACGATCTCGGCAGGCACCTCGTAGCCGAGGTGGACGCCGAGCGGCTGCCATTCGACGGTCAGCATCCGGTGGCGCTGGAGGTCGCGGAAGGCGCCGTAGTCGGTGACCACGTCGAAGCGGTACGAGGTGCGCTCGAAAGCACGCCCGGGCCGGTGGCGCCGGTTGCCCCGCTCGCCCACGTACGCGCGGAGCAGCGCCCGCCGGTCCTCGGCACCGAGGCGCTCGACAGCTGCGGCCACCTCCGGCTCGGGCCGGTCGAGCCGGGCGGCACAGATGGCGACGAGCACCTTCTCCTCGCCGTCGGGATCGAAGTCGACGAGGGTCACCGACGGCTGGCCGGCCGGGCCGGGCGCCGTCGCGTCGGCGTCGGGCAGCAGGTCGGGGAAGAGGCGCGCCACCACATCGTCCGTTCGCCGGCGGGTCTCCTCGAGGTAGGCGACCCACCGACCGCCGCGCTCGGGACGGTCGAGCCGCTGGACGAACGACGGGATGACCTTGCGGAGCTCCTCGAGCACGAGCTCGGCGTAACGGCGTGCCTCGGGGAGCGGGTGGGCACGCATCCGCAGGACGAGGTGCTCGTAGGCCTGGCCCGTGCCGTAGATGCCGACGTTCGACAACGAACCCGCCGGCAAGAGACCCCGGACGACGTCGAGCGCCTTGGCCCGCACGGCGCGCCGATAGACGAGGTCCGAGTCCTCGGGGCGACGCGGGTGGCGGGTCACCAGCCACGCCTGGACGTCAGCGAGCAGCTGGGCGTAGCTGTCGAACATCCGGTCCATCGCCCCGACGTAGCGTGCACCGAGCGGCGAGTCGAGCAGGACCGGGTCCCGGTAGTAGCGGTAGTGCCCGGTGGCGAGACGGGCGTCGTAGGCGATGTAGCGCGTCGACTGCTCGAGGTACGCCATCAGGCGACCTCGTTCCAGCACCTTGGTCAGCAGGTTGGAGGCCTGCTCACAAGCCAGGTGCACCCCGCCGAGCTGCGCCACCGAGTCGTCGCCGTACTCGAGGAAGACCCGGTCGTAGAGCTCCTCCGCCCGGCGCAGGCCGACGGTGGCGTCGACGCCGGCATCCCCGGTGACGTCGAGCTCGCCGACGAACTCGTCGAGGAAGAGCCGCCGCAGGCTCTTGGCCGAGCGGGAGTACCGGGCGAACAGCGCTCCCTTGACCACCTCGGGCAGGTTGACCAGGGCGAACACCGGGAGGTCCAGGTTCGTCACGTAGCGTCGGAGGACGTCCTCCTCTTCGGCGGTGAAGTGCTCGGGGACGTAGGGGAACATGCCCGGATCACATTAGGGCCGCGTCCGGCCATCCGGCGCGGACCCCCACGAGGACGGACCCGTCGGGTCCTCGGCGGCCACCACGCCCCGTGCCAGCAGATCGGCGGCACGGGCCGCCACCTGCGCCACGCCGTCGGGGTCGCCGACGAGAGCTACCTGTCGGAGCAGGTCGACCAGCTGGCGAGCCGTCCGGACGAAGTCCCCGGGGGCGACGTCGGCCTCGCCGAGCGCCGTCGACAGCGGACGCCCGGACGCCCACGAGAGCGTGGCCCGGGCGAGGCCACCGTTCGGCCTCCGGGTCCGGGGGAGGCGCGCGCCCCGCTCCTGGCCGCGGACGACCCCGGCGAGCTCGTCGAGACCGGCCACCGCCGCTGCGACCGGCCGCGGCACCCGGCCGAGCTCGCCGCCGTGCTCGTGGCGCTCCTCGTAGACCAGCGCCGAGGCCGCGGCGGCGAGCTGCGCCGGCTCGAGACCGGCGAGCACCCCACGGCGCAGGCTCTCGGCCACCAGCAGGTCGCACTCGTGGGAGATGCCGACGAGGAGCCGCCCCGCGCCGGTGAGCGACCAGCCGTCCACGTAGCCGAGCGCGTCGAGCACGCTGAGCCGGCGGTCGAGCTGGGTCACGAGGGAGAGCGAGCCCGGTGGGGCCTGCCACTGCCCGAACGAGGAGGCGAGGAGCGCGAGCGCGTCCGGGCGCGACCAGCGCTTCACCAGGTTCGCGCACAAGTTGTAGGTGGGATGGAACGACGAGACGAGGTCGGGAGGCGGTGCGAGGGCGGTCGCCGCCACCGCCGCGGCGGCCGTCTGCGGCGACCACCGGAAGACCGCGTGCCCCACGGTGTCGATCCCCCGCCGTCCGGCCCGGCCGGTCAGCTGCCGGAGCTCGCCGGCGTGCAGGGCGGAGCGCGTAGCCCCCCGGAACTTCGTGAAGCGGTCGATCACCACCGTCCGGGCCGGCATGTTGATGCCGACAGCAAGGGTCTCGGTGGCGAAGACCACCGGGAGGAGCCCCTCGCCGAAGCACTGTTCCACCGCGTGCCGGAAGGCCGGCACCATGCCGGCGTGATGGGGGGCGAACCCGGCCTCGAGCGTGTCGAGCCACCTCCCGTACCCAAGGGTGCCCAAGTCGTCGTCGCTCAGGTGCTCGACGTTCGCCTCGGCGATGGCGCGGAGCCGACCCCGAGCGGACGGCCGCGTCAGTCGCAGGCCGTCCTCGACGCAGGCGCGGGCTGCCTCCTCGCACCCGGCCCGCGAGAAGATGAACACGATCGCAGGGAGCATCCCGACGTCGCCCAGCGCCTCGACCACCTCCGAGCGACGCGGGACACGCCAGCGCGCCGAGGGTCCCCGGCCCCGCCCGCGGTCGAGGGCGGCCGCATCGGGTGCGACGCGTCCGTCGGCGAGCAACGGCACGAGCGTGACGCCTTCGCGGGCGCGGCGGCCGACCGCCACGTGGTGCTCGAGTGCCACCGGGCGCTCGTCGGCGACGACCACGTCGGTGGGGCCCCGCACCGACGCGAGCCACGCGCCGAGCTCGCCGGCGTTGTGCACCGTGGCGGACAGGCACACGAAGCCGACCGTCCTCGGCGTCAGCACGAGGACCTCCTCCCACACCGAGCCACGTGACGGGTCGGCGAGATAGTGCACCTCGTCGAGGACCACGGCATCGAGGCCGTCGAGGGCTGCGGAGCCGGCAAGGAGCATGTTGCGGAGCACCTCGGTCGTCATCACCACGACCGGGGCGAGGGCCCGGTGCGACACGTCGCCGGTCAACAGGCCCACCCGCGTCTCGCCGAAGCGAGCGACCAGCTCGCGGTACTTCTGATTGGAGAGCGCCTTGATGGGCGTGGTGTAGAAGAGCTTGCGCCCGCGCCCGAGCGCCCGCCAGGCGGCGAAGTCGGCCACCACGGTCTTGCCCGAGCCGGTCGGCGCCGAGACGAGCACGGACCGCCCGGCGTCGACGGCCGCGATGGCCCGCCGCTGGAACGGGTCGAGGACGAGGCCGAGCTCGTCCTCGTACCCGACCGGGACGGGGTCGCCGACGTGAGCGCCGGACGAGGAGGGTCCGCCCGCCGTCCCCCGCCCGGCGGCCTCGGCGGCCGGCCCCGGCAGCGTCACCTGCCGAGGAGCTTTCCGATGACGATCGAGAGCTCGTAGAACAAGTACAGCGGAATGGCCAGCGCCAGCATCGAGAACGGGTCCGAGCTCGGCGTGATGACGCCGGCCACCACGACGACGACGATGATGGCCCACCGCCGCCACGAGGACAGCTTGCGCGGGGACAGCACACCGGCGAGCTCGAGCGACACGAGCAGCACGGGGAGCTCGAAGGTGATGCCGAAGATGGCCATCAGGAGCACGATCAGGCTCAGGTACTTGGTCGGGTCGATGATCTGGTGGAGGCTCGGCCCACCGATGTGGTCGAGGAAGCCCAGCGCGTGGGGGAAGATCACGAAGGCCACCACGCAGCCCAGGGCGAAGAGCAGGATCGACGAGACCACGAACGGCACGGCGTACCGCTTCTCGTTGGGCTTGAGGCCTGGGGTGATGAACCGCCAGAGCTGCCAGAGCATGACCGGCGACGCGAGGAAGAGCCCGCCGTAGGCGGAGATGTGCACGCGGAGCGACAGGCCGTCGAGCGGGCCCGTCACGTAGAAGCCGCAGTGTGCCGGGGCGGCCTGGCAGTAGGGGTGCTTCAGGAAGGCGAGGATCGGGTTGTAGGCCACGAAGGCCACCGTGGCCATCACCACGAAGGCCACCGCCGAGACGACCACGCGGCGCCGCAGCTCGGCGAGGTGCTCGGCGAGGGTCATGGCGTCGGGCGTGGCCTTGGCGGTCTGGCGACGCTTCAGGGTGAGGTTCATGGGGCTCGTCCTCGTACGCCGGGCAGCACCAGAGGCCGCCCGACCGTGGCGCCGGTCAGTTCAGGCTGGGGTCGTCGAGGAACACCGGGCGCGTCTCCCGGATGGCGTGGCGGACACCGGGGCTGCCGTTCGCCGGCCCTGCCGGGCGAGGGCCGTCGCTCCGGGTGCCGTTCGCCGGTCGCGCCCACCACGGGTCCGGCGCCACGCCCCCGCCCTCGTAGGGGTGGCCCGGGTGGTCCCCCTCCCCGGCACCGGGCCGGTCGCCGACTGCCTCGCCAGGCGGCGCCGTCGCCGGGCCGTCGCGAGTGGTCGACAGCTCGTCCAGCACGCTCAGCGGCGAGCGGACGGCTCGCGTGAGCACCTCGGTCGACGGGAGGTCGGGGAACGCGCTCCGCACCTCGGTCTCGACCCGCTGACGAAAGCGCTGGAAGTCCGACCACAGCGAGCCGAGCTGCCGGGCGACCTGGGGAAGCTTGTTCGGTCCCAGGACCACGAGGGCGACCACGAGGATGACGAGCACCTTGTCGGTGCTGAGGAACGGCACGTGCCAAGTCTACCGGCGCCCAGGGCCCGCAGCCCCTCCCACGCCGTGCTCAGGGACTGCGACCCGTCCCGCCGGGGACCCGTGGCGGGGCCCGTCGGCGCCGGAGCGCGCCGACGGCCACGGTGAGGGCCACCAGCACCACGATGATGATGCCGAGCGCCACGAAGATCCCCGTGTCGTGGCTGATCGGCCACACGATGGCCACCATCTTGCCGACGATCAGGCTGCGGGGGATGGGACCGAAGTACCGGCTGTCCTCGGAGTCTTGCCGGTTGTCCCCCATCACGTAGTAGTAGCCCTTCGGGATGACGACCGGGCCCGGCAGGTTGAACTGGGGATGCGGGTCGCCGGGCAGGGGCCCGGTGTAGGTGCCCGGAGGCAGCCACGGCTCGGCCAGCTTCTTGCCGTCGATGTAGACCGACCCGTTCCGCGAGGAGATCGTCTCGCCCGGCAGGCCGATCACCCGCTTCACCAGGTCGGTGAAGTGCTGGGGCTCGAGCGGGGGCCGGCGGAAGACGACGATGTCCCCCCGGTGCACGGACTGGAAGTCGTAGCTCAGCTTGTCGACGATGATGCGGTCGCCGACCTGCAGCGTCGGCTCCATCGAGCCCGAGGGGATGTAGAACATCTCGGCGACGAACGTGCGCACGAGGATGGCGACCACGACCGCCACGACGGCCACCACCAGCCACTCGACCGCCCACGGCACACGCCGGCGACCGGCGCGAGGCCCCAGGGACGCCGAAGCGGCCCCGTCGGGCGCCTCGACGGACATCGCGGGCACGGGAGCTGGTGGCCGGGCGTCTTCGGGGCTCGTCGAGGCACCGTCCGGGCGCCCTGGCAGCTCCTCGTCCACAGTCCGGGCAGGCTAGCCCACGGGCGCGCCCGGCCGGCGGGCGCGCCTGAGCTCGCCGGCGCACCTCACAAGCCGGCGATCAGCTTCTCGACCCGCTCGT
>JAJZJT010000147.1 GCA_021809995.1 Actinomycetes bacterium | reverse complement strand
CGTGGCCGCCGGCGTCCCGGTCGCCGACGCGGCGCGAGCGCTCGCCCGCTTCGCCGGGGTCGCCCGCCGCTTCGAGTTCCGGGGCGAAGCCCGCGGGGTGACCTTCGTCGACGACTACGCGCACCTCCCGACCGAGGTCGAGGCCGCGCTCGGTGCCGCTGCCGACGGCGGTTGGCGCCGGGTCGTGGCCGTGTTCCAACCGCACCGCTACAGCCGTACCAGCGCGTTGTGGCAGGCCTTCGGCCCCGCGTTCCGGCGGGCCGACGTCGTCGTCGTGACCGATGTGTTCGGAGCCGGCGAGGCCCCCGTCCCGGGCGTGACGGGGCGCCTGGTCGCCGAGGCCGTCAGCGCTGCGTCGCCGGGGACGCCCGTCGTCTTCGTCGCCGAGCGCTCCGAGCTCCGGCGCACGGTGGCCGAGCTCCTCGAGGCCGGCGACCTGTGCTGCACGCTGGGCGCAGGCGACCTCACCTCGCTCCCCGACGAGCTCCTCGAGGACCCGATGTGGTGACGAGCGGCCGCGACCTGGCACGGCTCGCCCGGGCGCTCGGCTCGCTCGCCGCCTCCGACCAGCCCCTTGGCGCGCTCACCACGTACCGGGTCGGTGGGCCGGCCGCCCTCCTGGCCGAGCCCGCCACCGACGAGGAGCTGGCCGCCGTCGCCCGTGCCACCGCCGGCTCGGGGGTGCCGCTCCTCGTCGTCGGGCGCGGGTCCAACCTGCTCGTGGCCGACCACGGCTTCGCCGGCCTGGCCGTGCGCCTTTCGGGCCGCTTCGAGGACGTCGAGCTGACGGGGACGACGGTGCGAGCCGGGGGTGCGGTGGCCCTCCCCGTCCTCGCCCGCCGGAGCGCCGCAGCGGGGCTGTCCGGCCTCGAGTGGGCGGTCGGGGTGCCGGGCTCGGTCGGCGGGGCCGTGCGCATGAACGCCGGCGGCCACGGCTCGGACACGGCGGCGACGCTCACCTCGTACCGGTGGGTCGACCTCGCCACCGGCACGTTCCACGAGGCGCCCGCCGCCGCCCTCGGCGCGTCCTATCGCTCGACGACCGTCGCGACCACCCACGTCGTGACCGAGGCGGTCCACGTCCTCGTCGAAGGCGATCCCACGACCGCGGCGGAGGCCATCGCGGAGATCGTGCGGTGGCGCCGGGCGCACCAGCCCGGTGGGGCCAACGCCGGCTCGGTCTTCACCAACCCGCCCGAGCGCCCGGCCGGAGCGCTCGTCGAAGAGGCCGGGCTGAAGGGGTTCCGCATCGGCACGGCTGCCGTCTCGACCAAGCACGCCAACTTCGTCCAGGCCGACGACGGGGGGACGGCGGCCGACGTGCTCGCCGTCATCGAGCACGTCCGCGACGCCGTCCTGCGTCTCACCGGCGTCTCCCTCCGCACCGAGCTCGTCCTGGTCGGCTTCGACCGAGAGCGTGGGGCAGGCGGGAGGGGGCCCGGGACGTGACGCGAAGCTCCGCCGGCGCCGCTGCGGCAGGGCCTGCGGTCGACCCGCGCATCCGTCAGCGACGGGCCGCCGTCAAACGGCGCGTCGACCGGCGCCGGCTGGCCATCGTCGTCACGATCGTGGCCGTCGTCGTGCTCGCCGTGGCGGCGGTCGCCACGCTCCACTCGCCGCTGCTCAGCGTGCGCCGGGTGCAGGTGGTCGGTCCGCACGCCGGGACGTCCACCGCGGCCATCGTGCGCGCCGCCGGGCTCGGTGGCCACCCGCCGCTCGTCGACGTCGACACGGCGTCGGTGGCCGCCCGCGTCGAGGCGCTGCCGTTCATCCGGACGGCCCGGGTGACCCGCTCGTGGCCGAGCACGGTCCGCATCGCCGTGACGGCACGCGTCCCTTCCCTCGTCATGGCCGTCCCGGGTGGCGGGTGGGCGGAGCTCGACCGAGCCGGCAGGGTCCTCGCCCGCGTGCCGGCGCGCCCGGCCGGCCTGGCGCTCCTCACGGTCCAGCGGGCCGGGGGCACGCTGCCGCCCCCGGCGGTCGGGGCGTCGGTAGCCAGCTCGGCCCGCGCCGGTGTCGAGGTGGCGGCGACGCTCCCCCCGGCCTTCTCCGCCCAGGTGACCACCGTCACCGAGCTGCCGGCCCAGACCGTGGACTTGACCCTTTCGTCGGGGTTGACCGTGGTCCTCGGCACGGCTGCCGACCTGCACGCGAAGTACGTGGACGTGGCCTCCATCATCGCCGGCGCGCCGCTGCACGGCGCGAAGACGATCGACGTCAGCGTCCCCCAGTCCCCGACCGTGTCCGACACGTGATCGCCCGGTGTACCGTGGGGCGTCGCCGGGGCGCGCCGTGCGGCGCGAACCGTTGCTTGACCGGTCAACGGGCTCACCGTATCGTTGACGGTGACCCGCCGGTTGGAACGGTTTCAACCTTTGGCCGAGGGTAAGGGATTCCATGACCGTTCCTGCGCAGAACAATTACTTCGCCGTGATCAAGGTGGTAGGCGTGGGCGGCGGCGGGGTGAACGCCGTGAACCGGATGATCGAGGCGGGGCTCAAGGGTGTCGAGTTCATCGCCACGAACACCGATGCCCAGGCGCTTCTGATGAGCGACGCCGACTTGAAGCTCGACATCGGCCGCCAGCTGACCCGGGGCCTCGGCGCCGGGAGCGACCCCGAGGTCGGGCGCATGGCTGCCGAGGAGCACCGCGCGGAGATCGAGGAGGCCCTCAAGGGCGCCGACATGGTCTTCATCACCGCCGGCAAGGGTGGCGGCACGGGCACCGGTGCGGCACCGGTCGTGGCCGAGATCGCGAAGAGCCTCGGGGCGCTGACGATCGGCGTGGTGACCCGGCCCTTCACCTTCGAGGGTCGCCGCCGCTCGGTCCAGGCCGAGCAGGGCATCCAGAACCTGAAGGAGAAGGTCGACACCCTGATCATCATCCCGAACGACCGCCTGCTCAGCGTGTCCAGCGAGAAGACGTCGATGGTGAACGCCTTCAAGATGGCGGACGAGGTGCTCATGCAGGGGGTCCAGGGCATCACCGACCTCATCACGGTCCCGGGCCTCATCAACACCGACTTCGCCGACGTGAAGATGATCATGTCGAACGCGGGGACGGCGATCATGGGCATCGGGTCCTCGACCGGTGAGGGGCGCGCGGTCAACGCCGCACGGGCGGCGATCACCAGTCCTCTGCTCGAGGCGTCGATCGAAGGGGCACGGGGGATCCTCCTCAACATCGCCGGCGGTCCGGACCTCGGGCTCTTCGAGGTCAACGAGGCCGCCGAGATCATCCACGGGGTCGCCCACCCCGACGCCAACATCATCTTCGGCAGCGTGATCGACGAGGAACTGGCCGACGAGGTCCGCGTCACGGTCATCGCCGCCGGCTTCGAGCGCTGGGAGGCCCAGGGACGTCCGGCGGTCGCCGCGCAGGCGGCGGCGGGCGACGAGGGCCGCAGCCGGGTCCTCGGCCTCGACGCACCGCGCGAGGACATCTTCGCGTCGCCCGATGACGACGAGCTCGACCTCGGCGACGACGACTTCGACGTGCCGTCCTTCCTCCGCTGAGGCAGGGCCCCACGTCGGCCACCGGGCCCGCAGCACGCGGTGCCGTCTCCGGCACCGACGTCGTGGCGTTGCCGGGCGGTGCCGTCGCCGCGTGGTCCGACCGGAGCGCCGGCGACCTCCGTCCCAGGCCTACCGGCGACCTCCCGGGCGTAGCCGATGCCTCGGCCCTTGCCCGGTTCGCCGGGGGCGCCGGCGTCCCACCGGGTGCGCGCCCTGTCGTCTGGTTGCGACAGGTGCACGGAGCGGGCGTCGTGACCGTCCCGCCGGGGCGGGACCCGAGCGGGTCCGAAGGCGACGCGCTCGTGGCACCGGCCGGGAGCGCTGTCGTGCTCGCCGTCCTGACGGCGGACTGCGGGTCGGTGGCGCTGTCGGGTGACGACGGTAGCTTCGCGGCCGTCCACGTCGGCTGGCGGGGGTTGACGGCCGGGGTGGTCGACCGCGCCGTGGACGCGCTCGTGGCTGGTGGCGCGTCCCGGGTGGCGGCGGCCCTCGGGCCCTGCGTGCACCCGAGCTGCTACCCCTTCTCGCCCGGCGATCTCGACGTGGTGGCCCGTCTCTTCGGTCCGGTCGTGCGGGGCCGGAGCGCAGACGGCGGCCCGGCTCTCGACCTGCCCGCTGCGGTCGCCGCCGCACTCGCCCGCTCGGGGGCCGTCCTCGCAAATGGCGTCGACCGGTGCACGGCGTGCTCGGGCCGTGACTTCTCCCACCGTGCCCGGCGCGACGGCGGCCGACAGGCACTCGTCGTCTGGGCGGGCGGAGCGGAGCGGTGAGCGCGACGGGCGCGACGGGCGCGACGGGCGACCTCGGCGAGCTGGTGGCGAGGCGTCTCGCGGCCGTCCGGGGCCGGATCGAGGCGGGGGGTGGCGACCCCGACCGGGTGCGGGTCGTGGCCGTCACGAAGGGCTTCGGGCCCGAGCACGTGGAGGCGGCCCTCGCCGCCGGGGTGGCGGACGTGGGGGAGAACTACGCCGCCGAGCTGCTCGCCAAGCGGGCGGCCGTCCCCGACCCCCGGCTCCGGTGGCACTTCCTCGGAGCGGTCCAGCGCAACAAGGTGGCTCGGCTGGCACCCGTCGTGTCGTGGTGGCACGGCATCACCAGGGTGGAGGAGGGCACGGCCGTGGCGCGGCGCCGTCCCGAGGCCACGGTTCTCGTCGAGGTCGACGTCACGGGGCTGCCGGGGCGCCGGGGTTGCCCCCCCGGTGAGCTGCCCGGCCTGGTCCGCGCCCTCGGCGACCAGGGCGTGGTCGTCGCCGGGCTGATGGCGGTGGGATCGCCGGGCGGTGACGAGCGCACCCGCGACGGCTTCCGCCTGCTGCGGCGCCTGGCCGACGACCTCGAGCTGCCCGAGCGCTCCATGGGGATGTCCGACGACCTCGAGCTGGCCGCCGCCGAAGGCTCGACGCTCGTCCGGGTCGGACGGTCCCTCTTCGGCGAGCGTCCACCCTTACGAGGCCTGGCACAGTAGGATCGGGGGTCGGAGGGACGCCGATGCCAGCTTCGTTCATGCGCAAGACGATGGCCTACTTGGGCCTCGTCGACGACGACTACGACGACTACGACGACTACGACCTTCGGGGCCCGGCCGTCGTGGGGCGTGCCACGCAGCGCTCGCTGGTGCTGGAGGAGCCCGAGGAGCCGTCGGTGGCGGTGCCGACGACCCGGATCCGGGCCCTCGGCCGCGACGAGGCACCGCCGGCGAGCGCGCCCACGGGCCTGATCACGGCCCGCCCCGCCACGGTGCGACCGATCACGCCCGAGGCGGCCGGCGCTCGCGTGCACGTCGTCGCCCCCCAGCGCTTCGCCGACGCGCAGGAGATCGCCAACCGCGTCATGGGCAACCAGCCGGTCATCGTGAACCTGCAGAACGTCGAGCGCGACCTCCAGCGACGGATGATCGACTTCTGCAGCGGTGTCACCTACGCGCTGTCGGGGACCATGGAGCGCGTGGCGCAGGAGGTCTTCCTGCTGACACCGTCGAACGTCAAGGTGTCAGACGAGGAGCGCCAGCGTCTCGCCGAGCGCGGGCTGGTCTCGTCCTGACACCCGCCGGTCTCGTCGTGAGCGCTTCGGGCAGGTCGACATGCGAGTGATCGGCTACGTCCTCGAGCTCTACGTCGTGGCGCTCATCGTCTACTCGCTCCTCAGCTGGTTCCGGCCGAAGCCGGGGTCGCCCGTGCGCACGATCGAGCGCGGCCTGTCGGCCATCTGCGACCCCGTGCTCAACGTCGTCCGCAGGGTCATCCCGACGGCGACCGTCGGCGGCGTCGGGCTCGACCTCTCGGTCCTCGTCGTCGTCCTCGTCATCGAGCTGGTCCTCATCCCGCTGTTCCTGCGGTGAGCGCCTCCGGCTCGGCGCCACCTGGTCCTCCGGACGCGCCGGACCCGTCGGACGCCGCGGCGCATGCCCCGCTTCACGTTGGCGGTGCGGGTACCATGGCCGCCATGGACGCCTCGCAGTCAGCGCTCGACTCGCTCCGGACCGTCGAGTTCCGGGAGACGCTCAAGGGCTACCACAGAGACGACGTCGACGAGTACCTCGAGAAGGCCGCCATCGAGGCCGAGGGGCTCCAGGAGCAGGTCCGGCAGATGGGCGAGCGCCTCCGCCAGGCCGGGGAGCGGATCGCCCAGCTCGAGGCCGCTCTCGAGGAGCGCGCGGCGGCCGAGCCGGCCGAGCCGGCTGTGCCCGACGACACCCTCCAGCGCACCCTCCTGCTCGCCCAGCGCTTCGTCGACGAGACGAGGGCCGACGCGGAGGCGCACGCCAGCAAGCTGGTCGCCGACGCGGAGGAGCACGCCCGTGCCGTCGTGGCCGATGCCGAGGCGAAGGCGACCGAGCTGGCCTCCGAGGCCGAACGCCGCCTCCGCGAGGAGGTCGGCCGGCTGGAGGCGATCAAGGCGCAGCTGTCGGGTGATGTCGAGGCGATGGCCCGTCACCTCGACGGCGAACGGACCCGGCTCCGGAGCGCGCTGACCGAGGTCCTGCGTTGGGTCGACGAGAACGTGAAACCGGCGTCGGCGCTCGCCTCGGCAAGGCCGCGGGCCGACACGCCGGCAGCAGGGGGCACGGTCCCTGCTGGGTCGCGCCCGAACGGCCCCGCCGGCGGAGGGCCGCGTGCGGCCGCTACCCAGTCCCTTGCCGGCGCTCCGGGAGCTCCGGAATCGCAGGTCAGGGCGGTCTGAGCGCGCCCTGGCGGTGGTCCCCGCGATGGGGCTGGGGCACCCTGGCGCCATCGGCCGCCGGTCCGGCGCGCCGGACCTGTACCGGATTGCCCGCCCCCGTCCAGCGCGCTAACGTCGCCGGCTCACCCACGGGTCGGGGGAACAGGACCGGGCCTCCGGTCGTTGTAGCCCCCGTACGGCGGTGCCGAGGAGGGCCACGTGCCACCATCACGGAAGTCGACGACCGCCTCCGCCAGGCCGGTCGCAGCCCGTACGGGACGCACGAGCACGGCGGCGGCTGCACCGGAGGATCCCGCGTCCCCTGCGACCAGCCCGACGACGAAGAAGAGAGCCACGAGGACTGTGACGACACGCCCAACCGCCACCACCCGTTCGGCCACGCCCCGGCGTTCAGCCGCCGCACCGACGGCAGTCACGCGGGCGGGCTCGAAGGCCGCCGCAGCACCGGTCGCGTCCACCGAGCGGTCGGCGTCGAAGGCGGCTACGGGGGCGACCGGGGTGGCGACGTCGAAGGTGGCGGCGGCGTCCGCCAAGCGGACGACGGCGAAGCCGGCTGCCGCCAAGGCCCCGGCGAAGAGCGCCGCCAAGGCCCCGGCGAAGAGCGCCGCCAAGGCCCCGGCGACGCCGGCGGCGAAGAGCGCC
>JAJZJT010000146.1 GCA_021809995.1 Actinomycetes bacterium | reverse complement strand
GGCGGGCGTCGGCGAGGCGCCGGTGCCCGTGACCGCGGCGATGCCCGAACCGGCTGGCGACGCAGTGGCCGCTGGTTCGCGCCCGGGCGGGCGCGAGCGACGGGGCAAGGCGGTGGGCCGCTACCAGATCTGCGTCCACGTCCGGCCGGAGATGACCCAGATCGCGTTGCTCGAGGGACGGACCCTCGTCGAGCACTACGTGTCGCGGGCGGCCGACGACACGACCCAGATCGACGGGAACATCTACCGAGGCAGGGTGCAGAACGTGCTGCCCGGCATGGAGGCCGCGTTCATCGACATCGGCACGCCGAAGAACGCCGTCCTCTACCGGGGCGACGTCCGCTACGACCGCGACGACGTCGAGGGTGCTCCGTCGGGCCGCGAGCCCCGGATCGAGCAGGTCCTCCGTCCTGGCCAGATGATCCTGTGCCAGGTGACGAAGAACCCCATCGGAGCGAAGGGCGCCCGGCTCACCCAAGAGGTCTCGCTCCCCGGGCGCTTCGTCGTCCTGGTGCCGGACTCGAGCGCCTATGGCATCTCGAAGCGGCTCGACGACGCCGAGCGCAAGCGGCTCCGCGGCATCATCGACTCGGTCCGCCCTTCCGGCCACGGGCTGATCGTCCGCACTGCGGCAGCGGGGGCGTCGGCCGAGGAGCTCCGTGCCGACGTCGAGCGGCTGGTGGGGCAGTGGGACGAGATCGCGGCCCAGTCGGGCCGGGGCCAGGGCCCCGCCCTCCTCTACCGCGAGCCGGCCAGCGCCGTGCGAGTCATCCGCGAGGAGCTCAACAGCGAGTACCGCGCCGTCGTCATCGACGACCGCGTCCTCTACGAGGAGGTCCGGGCCTACGTCGGCGCGGTCAACCCCGAGCTCGCCGACCGGGTCGAGTACTACGACCCCGAGGCCGAGGCGCTGCCGATCTTCGAGCGCTTCCACGTCCACGAGCAGCTCCACAAGGCGCTCGACCGCAAGGTCTACCTCCCTTCGGGCGGCTCCCTCGTGATCGACCGGACCGAGGCGCTCACCGTCATCGACGTGAACACCGGCAAGAACGTCGGCAGCACGAACCTCGAGGAGACCGTCTTCCGGAACAACCTCGAGGCGGCCGAGGAGGTGGCCCGCCAGCTCCGGCTGCGAGACATCGGCGGCATCATCGTCATCGACTTCATCGACATGGAGGTCCGCGACAACCGGGACAAGGTGGCGAGCGCCCTGCGTGCCGCCCTCGCCCGTGACAAGACCCGGACCCAGGTGTTCGACATCTCGGAGCTGGGGCTCGTCGAGATGACCCGCAAGCGGGTCTCCGAGGGCCTGATCGAGACCCTCTCGACGACGTGCACGGTCTGCGAGGGGCGCGGGATCGTCTTCGACGAGCTGGAGCTGTAGACTGGCCCTCCTATGTACGCCGTCATCCGGTCCGGAGGGAAGCAGGAGCGTGTCGAGGAGGGCCAGACGCTGCGCGTCGAGCTCCTCGGCGAGCCCGTGGGCAGCGAGGTGCAGTTCGAGCCGGTGTTGCTCGTGGACGGGGAGACGGTCCTCGCCACGCCCGATGCACTGCGCGCCGTGACCGTGGTCGGCCGCGTGGTGGGCGAGGAGCTCGGACCGAAGGTCCGGGGCTTCACCTACAAGGCGAAGGCCAACCAGCGCCGCCGTTGGGGCCATCGCCAGCACTACTCGGCGATCGAGGTCACCTCGATCACCCGGGCGGGCTGACTGCCGTCCGCCCCGTCCGCGCCGCCGGCCACCCGGCCGGCGGCTGCTCGCGTTCCACAGGAGACGACATGTCGAAGACCAAGGGTGGAGGATCCACCCGCAACGGACGGGACTCCGCCGCCCAGCGGCTCGGGGTCAAGACCTTCGGCGGCACCGAGGTGCGTGCCGGGGCCATCCTCGTGCGCCAGCGCGGGACGAAGTTCCACCCCGGGGCGAACGTCGGACGGGGTGGGGACGACACGCTCTTCGCCCTGGCGCCGGGCATGGTCCGCTTCGCCAGCCGAAAGGGGCGCAAGCTCGTCGACGTGGTGCCGGCCGAGGTGTCCGCGCCCGACTGACCCGTCGCGCCGGGGCGGGCCGAGGACGGCGTGCGCCCGGCAGGCCCGGCCGAGCCGTCGCGCCGGGTGCCACCGGTAGGATCGGGCGATGCCCGCCTTCGTCGACGAGGCGCAGATCCACGTCAAGGCCGGCGACGGCGGCGCCGGTGCGGTGTCGTTCCGGCGCGAGGCCCACGTTGACCGCGGCGGCCCCGACGGCGGCGACGGGGGCCGTGGCGGCGATGTGTGGCTGGTCGCGTCGACCAACCAGTCCTCGCTGCTCGGCTTCCGCGACCACCCCCACCGGCGGGCCGGCAACGGCGGGCACGGCAGCGGCAAGAAGAAGCACGGGGCCCGGGGCGCCGAGCTCGAGGTCCCTGTGCCGGTGGGGACCCGGGTGCTGCGCCGCGACGGGACGGTCCTCGCCGACCTGGCGCTCGCTGGTGCCCGGTGGCTCGCCGCCGAGGGCGGACGAGGTGGCCGGGGCAACGCCCGCTTCCTGACCAACCGGCGTCGCGCCCCGTCCTTCGCCGAGCAGGGCGAGGTCGGCCACGAGGAGTGGTACGACCTCGAGCTGGCGCTGGTCGCGGACGTGGCCCTGGTGGGGATGCCCAACGCCGGCAAGTCGACCCTGATCTCGAGGGTGTCCGCCGCCCGGCCCAAGATCGCCGACTATCCCTTCACGACCCTCGAGCCCAACCTCGGCGTGGTGCGCGTCGACGACGCCACCGACTTCACGGTGGCGGACGTGCCCGGCCTCGTCGAAGGGGCGGCCGACGGCAAGGGGCTCGGCCACCGGTTCCTCCGGCACATCACCCGGGCCCGGGTGCTGGTGGTGCTCCTCGACCTCGGCCCGTCCGCCCCGCTCCCGCCCGGCGAGCAGCGACGGGTCCTCCTCGCCGAGCTCGGGCGCTACCAGCCGGCGTTGCTGGAGCGGCCGCGGCTCGAGGTCGGCTCGAAGGCCGACGTCGCCGACGAAGGCCGCGCCACCCGCGGCGTCGGGTCCCCCCCGCTCGACCTCGAGCTCTCGGCCGTCACCGGCGACGGGGTCGCCGCCCTCGTCGGCCGGCTGGCGGCCATGGTCGACGAGGCCCGCCGGAGCGAGCCCGTGCCTGAGGGCGAGGTCGTCGTCCACCGGCCGCAGCCCGAGGGGATCACCGTCGAGCGGCTGCCCGACGGCACCTTCGTCGTGTCGGGCACCGCCGTCGAGCGGGCCGTCGCCCTGAGCGACCTGACCGCCGAGGACGCGGCCGACTACGTGCAGCACCGCCTGCGGAGCCTGGGCGTCGACCGGGCCCTCGCCCGGGCCGGTGCCCGCGACGGTGTCGAGGTCCGCATCGGCGACCTGGCGTTCACCTGGTACCGCGACCAGCCCGAGCTGACCGGCGAGGCCCGGAGGCGCTCCCGGTGACGGCGACGCGGACCCTCGTGGTGAAGATCGGCTCGTCCTCGGTCACGACGTCGGCCGGCACCGTCGACCCGGCGGCCCTGGCGAAGGTCGCCGCCGAGGTGGCGACGCAGCGGGCCGCCGGTCGCCGCGTCGTGGTCGTGACGTCGGGGGCGGTGGCGGCCGGCTGGACCGCCCTCGCCGAGGGGGCGGAGCGGCCCGGCGACCTCGCCACCCTGCAGGCCGTGGCGGCTGTCGGCCAGCACCACCTCATGCGGGCGTGGAGCGAGGCCTTCGAGACCTCGGGGCTCCTCGCCGGCCAGGTGCTGCTCGCCCCCCGCGACTTCGTCCACCGCAGCCAGTACCTCCGAGCCCGTCGCACCCTCGAGCGCCTGCTCGAGCTCGGAGTGGTCCCCGTCGTCAACGAGAACGACGCCGTGGCCGACGAGGAGCTCCGCTTCGGGGACAACGACCGCCTGGCCGCCCTGGTGGCCCACCTGGTCGGCGCCGACCTGCTCGTCCTGCTCACCGACACGGCCGGCCTCTTCACCGGCGACCCCCGCTCCGACGAGGGCGCGTCGCTGATCGAGGAGGTTGTCGACATCGACCAGCGGTTGGAGGCCGTCGCCGGTGGTCCCGGCACCGCGGTGGGGAGCGGGGGCATGAGCTCGAAGCTGGCCGCCGCCAAGCTCGCGGTGTGGTCGGGCGTCGAGGCCGTCATCGCCGACGCGGCGCGCCCGGCGGTGCTCTCCGACGTCGCCGACGGTCGGGCCGGCGTCGGGACCCGGTTCCGGCCCCGCCGGGACCGCCTGAGCGCCCGCAAGCTGTGGATCGCCTTCGCCGTCGGGGCCCAGGGGACCCTCGTGGTCGACGACGGTGCCCGGCGGGCCCTTCTCGACCACGGACGGTCGCTCCTGCTCGCCGGTGTGGTCGACGTCCAAGGGTCCTTCGGCGCCGACGACGCCGTCGAGCTCGCCGGGACCGACGGCGCCGTCTTCGCCAAGGGGCTCGCCCGGCACGCTGCCGACGTCGCCACCGCGTGGGCGGGACGCCGGTCGTCGGAGCTCCCCGACGACCTCGGGGCCACCGTCGTGCACCGCGACGACTTGGTCGTCCTGCCCGAGCGGGCACCGGCGGCAGCCGGTTCGGAGGCCTGACCGGGCGCACCCGGCACTACGCTGGGCCGATGGTCGCACACGCTCCGCCCACCCTGGACGACCTCGGGGCCGCCGCCCGCGAGGCTGCCCGGGTCCTCGCCCGGTCGTCGTCGAACCAGCGGGCCGACGCGCTCCTCGCCGCCGCCGACCTGCTCGAGTCCCAGGCCGATCGGGTCGTCGCCGTCAACGCCACCGACGTCGCCGCTGCCGAGGCCGACGGTGCGACGCCCACGGTCCTCGATCGCCTCCGCCTCGACGCCGGGCGGGTGGCCGCTATGGCAGCCGGCCTGCGCAAGGTCGCCGCCCTGGCGGACCCGGTCGGGCAGGTGGTGGCCGGCTGGGTCCGGCCCAACGGGCTGCGCGTCGAGCAGGTCCGGGTCCCCCTGGGCGTGGTCGGCATCATCTACGAGAACCGGCCCAACGTCACGAGCGACGCCTTCGGGCTGTGCCTGAAGGCGGGCAATGCCGTCCTGCTGCGAGGCTCGTCCTCGGCGCTCGCCACCAACGGCGCCATCGTCGAGGTCCTCGGGGACGGCTTGGCCAAGGCCGGGCTGCCGGTCGGGTCGGTCGGCTTCCTCGCCGAGGCGTCCCACGAGTCGGCCGTGGCGTTCATGCGGGCCACCGGCACCATCGACTGCCTCGTCCCCCGAGGCGGGCCTTCCCTCATCGCCGCGGTGCGCGAGCACGCGACGGTGCCGTACGTCATCGACGGCGACGGGAACTGCCACGTGTTCGTGGACGCCTCGGCCGACGCCGGCATGGCCGAGTCCATCGTCGTCAACGCCAAGACGCAGCGGCCCGGGGTGTGCAACGCCATGGAGACGCTCCTCGTGCACCGCCAGATCGCGTCGACGTTCCTGCCCCGGGTGGCGGCCGCCCTCGAAGGCGTCGAGCTGCGCGGCGACGAGGCCACCCGCGCCCTCCTCCCGACCGCCGAGGTGGCGACGGAGGCCGACTGGGCGACCGAGTACCTGGCTCCGGTGCTCGCCGTCCGGGTGGTCGACGACCTCGACGCCGCCATCGACCACATCGCCCGCTACGGCAGCGGGCACTCCGAGGCCATCGTCACGAGCGACGTCGCCGCGGCCGACCGCTTCACCGCCGAGGTGGACGCGGCGGCGGTGCTCGTCAACGCCTCGACGCGCTTCATCGACGGCGAGGAGCTGGGCCTCGGTGCGGAGATCGGCATCTCGACCCAGAAGCTCCATGCCCGGGGCCCGATGGGGCTCGAGGCGCTGACGTCGGTCCGCTTCGTCGTCCGTGGCAACGGACAGGTGCGGCGGTGAGCGCCGTCGGCGAGACGGCGGCGGCAGCCACGGCCGGCGGGCACCGGTTCGGCTCGATCGCCGCCATCCGCAGGTCCCTGGCAGAGATCGACTACCTGGCCGACGACGGCATCGCCGGCGTCGTCTACCTGGCTGACCGCCTCGACAAGCCGGTGCTGGTCGAGGGCCCGGCGGGCACCGGCAAGACGGAGCTGGCGAAGTCGGTCGCCCGGCTGACCGGGGCGCGCCTCATCCGGCTCCAGTGCTACGAGGGGCTGGACGAGTCCAAGGCGCTCTACGAGTGGAACTACAAGAAGCAGCTCCTGCGGATCCAGGCCGACGCCGGGCGGTCGTGGGACAAGCTCGAGGAGGACATCTTCTCGGAGGACTTCCTGCTCACCCGGCCGCTCCTCGAGGCGATCCGCTCGCCCGAGCCGGTCGTGCTCCTGATCGACGAGGTCGACCGGGTCGAGCTCGAGACCGAGGCGCTCCTCCTCGAGGTGCTCTCGGAGTACCAGGTGTCGATCCCCGAGCTCGGCACGGTGCGGGCCACGACCATCCCCATGGTGTTCCTGACCTCGAACAACACACGCGAGCTCTCCGAGGCGCTCAAGCGTCGCTGCCTCTTCCTCCATCTCGACTACCCCGACGTGGAGCGGGAGCGCGCCATCGTGGAGGCACGCGTGCCGGGCATCAGCGCCCAGCTCGCCGACCAGGTCGCCCGCATCGTCCGGTCGATCCGGAGCCTCGACCTGAAGAAGCACCCGTCGGTCTCCGAGACGCTCGACTGGGCCCGGACCCTCGTGGTGCTGGGCATCGAGTCGGTCGACGCCACGATCGCACGCGACACGCTGCACATCCTCCTCAAGTACCGCTCGGACATCGAGAAGGCGGCGAAGGAGCTCGCCGGCCTCGACGCGCCGTCCTGACCGCAGCGCCGTGGACCTCCTCACCGGGTTCGTCGGGGAGCTGCGAGCCGCCGGCATCCCCGTCTCGCTCACCGAGCACCTCGACGCCGCCGAGGCCCTCGGGCACCTGCCCCTCGAGGACCGCGAGGCGCTCAAGTACGCGCTCGGGGCCAGCCTGGTGAAGTCGGCTACCCACTGGCGGGCGTACGAGACGGCGTTCGAGGTCTACTTCTCGCTGCAGCGGGGCGCCCGGCTCGACGACGTGTCGGGCACAGGTGACCCCGAGGCAACCGCTTCCGACCGGCGCGGCGCACCGGCCGCCGGCTCCGGGCAGGGCACGGGCACCGGACGCGGCACGGGCGGAGGCGAGGGCATGACGCCCGAGGAGCTGGCCCGCCTGCTGTACGGCGCGCTGGCCGGGGGCAACGACGCCATGGTGGCGGCGGTCGCCCGCTACGCGGTCACGCGCTTTGCCGGCATGGAGCCGGGCCGCCCGGTGGGCGGCACGTACTACCTCTATCGGACGCTGCGGAACCTCGACCTCGACGGGGTCCTCGAGCGTCTGGTGGCCGAAGCGCGCGCTCGGGCCGGCGAC
>JAJZJT010000003.1 GCA_021809995.1 Actinomycetes bacterium | reverse complement strand
AAGCTCGTCGTCGTGGTCTGGGCGCTCGACACCTCGAAGGTCCGGTTCGGGTAGACGCCGAAGACCACGTGCCCCGCCGGGTCCACCCACAGCTGGCGGTCCCACGTCTGCTGGCCCGTGTCCGAGCGACTGCTCGTGAAGCCGAGGATCGACCCGCCGGTCGTCGTCTCGAACCACGCCGCGACCGAGAAGGACTGGGGGCCCGGCGAGGCGTAGAAGGGCGTGGGGGGGCCGGTCGTCGTCTCGACCCAGCCCGTCGAGCCGTCGAAGGACGTGGCAGGTCCCCCGAGGGGACCGGCGCTGTCGGGAGCCAGGCCGCCGAAGCCCGTCCCCGTGTTGGTGCCCGGGTTGCCCGACGCGTCCGGGAACGTCGCCCCGGCCGACGCGAGGTCGGCGACCGGCCCGGTGTAGCGGGCAGCGCCCGTGCCCTGCATCGTCCAGAACGACTGGGGGGCCGTCGCGGCCACGGCGGAGGCGAAGGCCGCCTGGCTCCTCGCCGCGGCGAGGACGGCCACCTGGGATGCGCTGAGCGGTGCAGGGACGACGGCCACGTCGGCGAGCGAGCCCGCCCAGAACGGGCTGGTCGGCGGGTCGGGCCACCCGCTGCCGGCCCCCGACCACCCGAGGTGCCAGAACCCGCCGTAGGCCTGGGCCGGCTGGCCGGCGGTGATCGGCTCGTCACGCACCCCTCCTCCGACGAGCCGACCGTCGACGTAGAGCTCGACGGTCGCCCGCCGGGCGGTCACCGGTGTGACCGTGGCGACGGCGAGGTGCCAGGCGCCGTCTGCGAAGCTCGTCGTCGTGGTCTGGGCGCTCGACACCTCGAAGGTCCGGTTCGGGTAGACGCCGAAGACCACGTGCCCCGCCGGGTCCACCCACAGCTGGCGGTCCCACGTCTGCTGGCCCGTGTCCGACTGGCTGTTGCTGAAGCCGATCACCGATCCCCCGCTCGTCGTCTCGAACCAGGCGACGAGCGAGAAGGCCTGCGGTCCCGGGGACGCGTCGAAAGACTGGGCCGGCCCGCCAACCGTCTCGGCGTAGCCGGAGCGGCCGTCGAAGGCCACCGCCCGTGCTCCGGACAGGGCAGGGGGCCCGGGCACCCCCACCGTGGTGCCTCCGACGACGAGCCCCGGGTCACCGGAGCCCGTCGCGGCATCAGCCAGTTCCTCGACACCGCACGACCCGGCCGTCGACAACGTGACCGAGGTCGGGACGAGGGAGCCCGCTGAGGTGACGGAGAACGTCCTCGACGAGCCCAGCACGGGGGACATGACCGACGTCGGGCACGCAGCCACGTCCGACGTGATCCCGCCGGCGACGTCGGGCGCGCTCGTGCACGTTGCGCCGCCGGCTGAGTCGGCGAGCACCAGGGTCCCCGACGGCGTCGCCGCGGTCCCCCCGACCGCCGCGCCGAAGCCCCCGAACGCCTCCGGGGTACCCGAGACCGCCGCCACCACGGCCACGACGCCGAGCAGCGCGGGGACAGCCGTCCGCACCCGCCACCGCGGTCGGGTGCGGACGGCCCGCCACCGTGTCCCTGCCGCCCGCTCCGGCGGGTCGGAGACGCTCATCGGCGCGTCGGGCTCGCCGGAGGGCGCGACCCCGTCAACTCACTGGGCGAGCGTGTAGGTCATCGGCATGCTCGCGACCAGCCCCTGGTCGGCGTTGGTCGCCCCGGTGGTCGCTCCGTCGTCGAGCATGGTGGTGATCTGGAGCTGCTCGGAAGCCCCCGGTGCCAGTGAGGCGGCGAGCGGCGTCGTCTTGGCAGCCAGCGTGGCGAGGGTGCCGCCTGCGTTCGACGGGGCGGGGCAGGCTCCGGCGCCCGCCGGGAAGAGGCACGAGACGGTCCCCGTCAGGTCCTCGATCGTCACGTCGACCTTGCCGCAGAAGCCGGTGGTGTCCGAGCCCGTGGCCAGGGGGACGAGCGGCGACGCGGCATCGGGGGCGCCGGTCGCCGTGCACGCGCCGGTGGTGAGGGCGAGCCCGCTGGTGGCGGCGACCGACCCCTCGTTGGTCAGCGTGACCGTGGTCGTGGCGGTCGTCCCGGGTCCCCCGGTGGCGACCGACCCGAGGTCGCTGCCCGGGCAGGTGGCGTCGATGTTGGTGGTGATGGAGCCGGCGGCGTTCGAGCTCGACAGGCACGGAGCGCCGCTGCCGACCTGCTTGGCGAGGACGAGCGTCCCGCTCTGGTAGGTGCCCGTGCCCCCGACTTGGGCGGTGAAGCTGGTGAGACCGAGGGTCGTGGCTGCGGTGAGCCCGAGGGCGGCGACGCCGACCAGTGAGGCGACGAGCCCCGCTCGTCGCGTCCGACGGGGTGCGTGCATAGTGCTGCTCCTAGTGCTCTCGTCCTGCACCGTCGCCGCTCGTCGTCCCCGGTCGCTGCCACGGCGGACCCGGTGTCCGGCAGCCTGCGGCGACGGCGCCCTGCACCGACGGCGGGCGGGACAGTCCCGGCCCGACATCACGTATCGGCATCGCCGGCGTCAACTGAAGCCCAACTTGCAGAATTGGGCGCCAGAGTCTTGACATCGACCGCTCCGGGTGAGATTGACCGCGGACGGTGGCGGTGCCCCGGGCGACAGGTTGGCGTCGACCCGTCGACCCGTCGACCCGTTCGCGACGGGAGCCGGGTGGCGGGTCGATGCCGTGCCGCTTTGCTCGTCTCGATCCGCCGGGCGGCCACCCTGTAACCTTGCGACGCCCCGGCCCCCGGGGTGGTCGTCGCCGCGCCGACCGGCACGGCGCCACCGCTGACGCCCGCGCACACCCGAGGAGTTCACTGATGCCCGAAGCCGTCATCGTCGCCACCGGCCGCACGCCCATCGGACGGGCGATGAAGGGATCGCTCGTCGACTGCCGCCCCGACGACCTCGCCGCGCTGGTGATCAAGGAAGTGCTCGCCAAGGTCCCTGCCCTCGACCCCAACACGGTGGAGGACGTGATCCTCGGCTCGGGCCAGCCCGCTGGCGAGGCCGGCTACAACGTGGCGAGGGTCGCCGCCCTGCTGGCCGGCCTGCCCAACGTCCCCGGCGTGACGGTCAACCGCTACTGCTCGTCGTCGCTCCAGACCATCCGCATGGCCGCTCACGCCATCCGGGCGGGCGAGGGCGACGTCTTCGTCGCCGCCGGGGTCGAGACGGTCAGCCGCTACCGCCACGGCGCGGCCGACATCGGCCCCCATCACCCGGCGTTCGCGACCGCCGAGGAGCGCACCGCGGCACGCACGCCCAAGGCCGGTGACCCCTGGGCCCCGCTCGAGGGGACGCTGCCGGACGTGTACATCGCCATGGGCCAGACCGCCGAGAACGTGGCCGAGCTCATGGGCGTGTCGCGTCAGGAGCAGGACGAGTACGCGCTCCAGTCGCAGACCCGTGCCGTGGCCGCCCAGGAGTCCGGCTTCTTCGAGCGCGAGATCATCCCGGTGACCACGCCCGACGGCACGGTCGTGACCAAGGACGACGGCCCCCGGCCGAGCACCACCCTCGAGGGGCTCGCCAACCTCCAGCCGGCGTTCCGCGAAGGAGGCACGGTGACGGCTGGCAACGCCTGCCCGCTCAACGACGGGGCGGCCGCCGTGGTCGTCATGAGCGACACCAGGGCGACACAGCTCGGGATCACCCCGCTCGCCCGCATCGTCGCGAGCGGCGTGTCAGGCCTCAACCCTGAGATCATGGGGCTCGGACCGGTCGACGCCGTGCGCCAGACGCTGGGGCGGGCGGGCATGACCATCGACGACGTCGACCTCGTCGAGATCAACGAGGCCTTCGCCGCCCAGGTCATCCCGTCGGCCCGCGAGCTCGGCATCAGCTGGGACAAGCTCAACGTGCGCGGCGGGGCGATCGCCCTCGGGCACCCCTTCGGCCAGACCGGAGCCCGCATCATGACCACCCTGCTCAACGCCCTCGAGGACACCGGCAAGACCATCGGCCTCGAGACGATGTGCGTGGGCGGGGGCCAGGGTATGGCGATGATCGTCGAGCGGCTCTCCTGACCCCGGGGCGGCACCCGGGGGTCCGGGTGCCGCCCCGGGGCACCGGCCCGGTCGAGCGCCAGGCCGCCCCCGGACCGTCGACGGGAGCTCAGCGCCCTGCAGCCACCCGCCGGGCCAGCTTCGCCTCGTCGGCCGCCCGCCAGCAGTACCACGCGACCAGGCTGCGGTGGGGTCGGAACCGGTCTCCCTCGCGGGCGAGGGCGCGCGCCGGGGGCGGGACGTCGAGGCCCCATGCGGCTGCGTACCCCGCCCGGACCCCGAAGTCGCCGGTTGGCCACACGTCGAGGCGGCCCAGCGTGAAGAGCAGGAACATGTGCGCGGTCCACTCCCCGACGCCCCGGACGCGCGTGAGGGCGGCGACCACGGTGTCGTCGTCCAGCCGGGCAAGGCGGTCGAGGGGCACGTCACCGGTGGCGACCTTGGCCGCCAGGTCGCGCAACGCCGCCTCCTTCGCGCCGCTCAGCCCGCAGGCCCGCAGCTCCTCGGCGGGCGTGGCGAGGATGGCCTCGGGCGTCACGGCGCCGCCGAGCTCGTCGACGACCCGGCGGTGGATCGACGCCGCCGCCGTCCCCGCCAGCTGCTGGTAGACGATGGAGCGGGCCAGGGCCGCGAAGCGGGCGCCACGAGGTGCCGGGCGCCCGATGGCCGGCGGACCGTGCCGCTCGAGGAGGCCGGCGACGACCCGGTCGCGGCGTGCCAGGGCCTCGACCGCCTCGACCACTGCCCGGGGAGCCACGGCCGGCCATCGTAGACGGGCGGGGACGAGCCGGTGGCGTCTCCGACCAGGCAGGATCGTCCGTTCACCATCTCAAGCCACTCTCCGCGCGCGTCGATACTCACCGGCGTGGAGAAACCGAGTGGGCAGGACGGAGACGAGGATGGGCACGCCGGCGGTCGGCGGCCGACGGCCGCCGTGGCGACGGAGGAGGTCGGCGCCTCCGGACCGTGGAAGGCGTCGTCGTGGGTCGTGATCTCGGTCGGCCCCGAGGCACGGGCCCGGACGGCCGAAGGCGACCTGGCTGCGCTCACCGGGAGGACCCGCGACGACCTCGTCGGCCGGCAGCTCGCCGACTGCCTCCACCCCGACGACGCCGCCCAGGCTGCGCTGCTCCTCACCGGGCCGGGACCCCGCCCACGACCCCTGCGGGTGACCAACCGCTTCGTGCACCCCGATGGCACCGAGGTGTGGGCGGAGTCGGTGCTCATCAGGCGGTCGACGGTCGACGGCGACGACGAGGTGGTGCTCGTGGCGATGCCTCGGGCCGCCACCGCGACCTGCGCGCCGCCGGTCGAGCCCGGCGGGTGACCGACCGGGGCGACGCCGTCAGCGGTTCGGCCTGACCCCCCGCGACCGGGCCTCCTCGATGGCCTCGCCGATGGTAGGGCCGTCATCACTGCCGGCGTCGAGGCAGTGGAGCCGGTCGGTGAGCGCGGCGAGGGCGGGCAGGGCGTAGGCGATCGCCGTGCGCTCGTCCGCGCCGACCTGCTCGAGGGCGCGTCGGAGCGCACGGGTGCTGCGCATCCGGAGCTCGTCGAGGAGGTTGCCGCCCTCGGCGCTCAGCTGGACGACGCTGGCCCGGCCGTCGATCGGGTCGGGGACGCGCGCGACGAGGCCCTGTGCCTCGAGCGTGTCGACCAGCCGGCTCACCGTAGCTGCTGAGGTCCCCTCGGCCTCGGCCAGGGCGCCCATGCGCATCGGGCCCTCATGCTCGACCCGCGCCAACACGGACGCCTGGGACGGGGTGAGCGCGCCGCCGGAGTGGGCCCGCAGTTGGCGCTGGAGCCGGACGAGCACGACCCGGAGCGCGGTCGCGTCGTCGACGGCGTGCGCACCTGCAGCGCCGAAGGACTTCGCTGGTGTCGTCGTCTCCATCCCCGTGAGCCCCCGGCCCGGTCGTCGGACGGCCTGCCTCGTCGTCTTGCTGGCGCACCGTCGCCCTGCTGATTAGTTGCGGTCAAGCAAATAGTATGCCACCCTGGACGGCTGGTGGCGCTGCGCCGCCCGCCCTACCGACCGGGACGGTCGCTTGCCTCGACGGGCAGCCGGCTGCGCATCGGGTCCCACCACCCGGCCGGGCACGGCCCACGACGTCCACCAGAGCTGACCTGCACCAGAGCGAGCCGGACCAGCCGGACGAGACCGACGACCGAGGAACGATGAGCGACGAGCAGCACGAGGAGCAGCGGGCGACAGGGGCGCCGCCCCCGGCGGGCCACCCGGACCGCTACAAGTGGATCGCCCTGTCCAACACCACCATCGGCATGCTGATGGCCACCATCAACGGGTCCATCCTGCTGATCGCCCTGCCCAACATCTTCCGCGGCATCAAGCTCAACCCGCTGGCCCCCTCCAACACGTCCTACTTCCTGTGGATCCTGATGGGGTTCCTGCTCGTCACGTCGGTCCTCGTCGTCAGCCTCGGGCGCGTCGGCGACATGTTCGGCCGGGTCCGCATGTACACGCTCGGCTTCGCCGTCTTCACGGTCTTCTCGATCCTGCTCGCCGTGACCTGGATGACCGGGCCGGCCGGCGCCCTGTGGATCATCGTGATGCGGATCGGCCAGGGCGTCGGCGGCGCCTTCCTCTTCGCCAACTCGAGCGCCATCATCACCGACGCCTTCCCGGCCGACGAGCGGGGGCTCGCCCTCGGCATCAACGCGGTCGCGGCGATCGGCGGCTCGTTCCTGGGCCTGATCCTCGGGGGCGTCCTCGCCCCGGTCGAGTGGCACCTGGTCTTCTTGGTGTCGGTCCCCTTCGGGCTCTTCGGGACGGTGTGGGCGTACGCCAAGCTGCGCGACAACGGTCGACGAGTGCATGCCCGGATCGACTGGACCGGCAACATCACCTTCGCCGTGGGCCTCATCGGGGTGCTCACGGGCATCGTCTACGGCCTCCAGCCCTACGGTGGCCACACCATGGGCTGGACGAGCCCGTTCGTGCTGGCGTGCCTCCTCGGTGGCACCGTCGTGCTGGTGGGCTTCGTCTTCATCGAGCTCCACGTCGACCAGCCGATGTTCCAGCTCCACCTGTTCCGGAGCCGGCCCTTCGCCATGGGCAACATCGCCGCCCTCCTCGGCGCCCTCGCCCGAGGCGGGCTCCAGTTCATGCTCATCATCTGGCTGCAAGGGATCTGGCTGCCGCAGCACGGCTACTCGTTCCAGGAGACGCCGCTGTGGGCCGGTATCTACATGGTCCCCCTCACCATCGGCTTCCTGCTCGCCGGCCCGGTGTCGGGCCGCCTCGCCGACCGCTACGGCGCCCGCCCCTTCGCCACGGCCGGCCTGGCGCTCACCGGCGTGTCGTTCGTGCTCCTCCAGCTGCTCCCGATGAACTTCCCCTACCCAGCCTTCGCCCTCATGCTCTTGCTGGTGGGGATCTCGATGGGGCTCTTCGCCGCGCCCAACACCAGCGCGGTGATGAACAGCCTCCCCATCGACCAGCGAGGTGCCGGCGCCGGCATGCTCAACACGTTCCAGAACTCGGCGAGCGTCCTGTCGATCGGCGTGTTCTTCACGGTGATCGCCCTCGGGCTCGCCGCCAAGCTGCCCACCGCCCTCTTCACCGGGTTGACCGCCCAGGGCGTTCCGGCCGCGTCGGCGCAGGCGGTCGCCCACATCCCGCCCATCGGCAGCCTCTTCGCCGCGTTCCTCGGCCTCAACCCGATCCAGGAACTGCTCGGGCCGCACGTGCTCCACCAGGTCGGTGCGGCGCACGCCCACTACCTGACCGGTCGCAGCTTCTTCCCCCACCTCATCTCGGGGCCCTTCGGCCACGGGCTCCGCCTGGCCTTCGACATGGCGGCGGCGTCGTGCTTCCTCGCCGCGGTCTTCTCCTCGCTGCGTGGCGGCCAGCGCACCCCGTCGCGCCTCTCGCCGGCCGCCCAGGCCGAGTCCGGGCTCGGCGCCGCCGCCGAGGTGGCGATGGAGGAGGTCGGCGCCGGTGCCGCCGCCGGGATGACCGACGAGGAGCTCGGCGGAGACGACCTGGGTGACGAGGCGGTCGGAGGCGCCGTCGTCGGCAGCTGAGGGCCCCGGCGGCTCGGCTCAGCCCGCCGGCCGAGCGCTCCCGGCGGCTCGGCTCAGCCCGCCGGCCGAGCGCTCCCGGCGGCGTAGCGGTCACGCAGGGCCTGCTTCAAGACCTTGCCAGCCGGGTTGCGAGGGACCGAGGCCACCACCTCGAGCTGCTCGGGCGCGGCCTGGACCCGGAGCCCCGCGCCGACGAGGAACGAACGGACGCCCTCGAGGTCGAGGTCGGCCCCGGGGTGGAGCGCCACGACCGCGCAGGCCCGCTCGCCGGTGCGTTCGTCGGGCAGGCCGACGACGGCGACGTCGGCGACCGCCGGGTGGGCGTAGAGCAGGTCCTCGACCTCCTTCGCCGAGATGTTCTCGCCGTTGCGGATGATCACGTCCTTCAACCGGCCTGTGATCGTCACGTAGCCCTCGGCGTCGAGCCGGCCGAGGTCGCCGGTGCGGAAGTAGCCGTCCTCGTCGAAGGCGGCGGCGTCGAGCGTGGCATCGAGGTACCCGCGCATGACCTGCGGTCCGCGCACGCGCAGCTCGCCCTCCTGGCCCGACGGCACCACCTGCCCGTCGAGGCCGACGACGCGGATCGTCACTCCGGCGGTCGGCCTGCCCTCGGTCTCGGCCAGCTTGTCGTCGGGGTCGTCGACGGTGGCCATGGCCACGATCGGCGCCTCGGTGAGGCCGTAGCCCGAGACGATCCCGAGGCCGCCGATCTCCGCGCGCACGTCCCGATGGAGCTGGGGAGGCTTCGGGGCTCCTCCGCCCGGGTACGCGCGCACGACGGGGAACAACGGGCCCGAGCCCGGGGCGAGCGCGCGCTGCGCAGCCAGGTACGCCTGGTGGAAGGGCGTGCCCGACCCGGCGAGCGTCACGCCGTGGGCAGCGAGGAACGCCGGCGTCGCCACCGGGTCGAACGCCTCGGTGACGAGCAGCGTGCACCCCGTCACCAGAGCTGCCAGCAGCCACCCGATGCCCCCGATGTGGGTGAAGGGGAAGACGAGCGCCGAGACGTCGTCCTCGGTGATGGCCAGGCACTCCGACATGGCGAGCGCCGCGGCGAGCACCGTCAGGTCGGTGTGCTGGGCTCCCTTCGGGTCGGCCGTGGTCCCCGAGGTGTAGAAGACCCACCGAACGGGTGCGTCCTCGTCTCGGTCGGGGTCCGGCGGAGCCGGCGGGAGCGATGTCGGATCAGCCTCGGGCAGCGAGCGGTCCGCCACGAGCACCTCGAGACCGTCGCTTCCCGCCGCCACCTCGGCGGCCATGGCGGCGAAGTCGAAGCCCCGGTAGCTCGGCGGCACGACCAGCAGCCGGGCCCCGCTCTGGCGCGTGACGAAGCCCACCTCGCGCCCGCGGTAGATGGGGATGATCGGGTTCTGACGCGCGCCGAGCCGAGCGAGCGCGCCGACCAGCACGAGCGACTCGACCCAGGTGGGCAGCTCCCAGCTCACCGGCGTGCCCTCGCCCACGCCGTGGTGGCGAGCGAGGCCGGCGGCGGCGGCAAGGCACCGGTCGCGGTAGTCACCGAAGGTCAGCCGAGCACCGGTGTCCTCGACGGCGAGCGCCCGGCCGGGCGTCGTGGCCGCGCGACGCTCGACGAGCGACCACAGCGACGGGGCACCCACCCACCCCGGCCGCTCGCCTGCCCGGGCGAGGCGCTCGACGACGCTCGCCGCTCCCGCCGTCGAGCCGGCGCCGTGGACCGGAGCGTCCGCCGCCCCGCCAGCTCGGGGGGGGTCGCTCACCGCTGGTCCTCCCACAGGCGGTCGACGTAGGTGTCGGTGCCGACCACGGTCGGCCGGAACGGTGCCTCCCACACGATGCGCCCCCGTCCCCCGAGCAGCGCCGGGTGCCCGGCGAGGACTCGGGGCCATGCGGTGGCCGGCTCCTCGTCGAGGAAGCACAGCAGGAGGAGGCGGCGCTCGGCCGCCGCGTCCCTCGGCACGTCCCCGGGCGCATCGCCGAGCAGCGGGAGCGGGGTGAATCCGAGGACGGTCGCCACGGGCGAGCCCGGCAGCAACCGCCCGAGGGCCACGGTGCGGTACCAGTCGACGAGCTCGTCGACGGGCGCGCCCTCGGCCTCGACGAACACCGAGGCCAACCCACCGAAGCGGTGGTCGAGCACGAGCTCGGCAGGCACGCCGTCGTCGTCGCGCCGGTGCTCGAAGGCGAAGCGGTAGAGGCCGGTGTGGACGTGGTCGCGCTCGGCGAACATCCGGCCCGACGCATGGAGGAGGTTGACCTGGTCGACCGCCCACCGGTTCCACTCGTCATGGTGCCCGGCGAGGACGAAGTAGAGGGCGAGGTACGAGCCGACCTGGGGGTCGCCGACGAGCGGTGCGGGCGTCCCACCCGGGACCGGCCGGCGCAGCGCCTTCAGGTCGGACGTCGCCACGAAGCGCGCGCCGGCGAAGTTGAACGCGCCGATCTGGCAGCCTGCGTAGAAATGGTCTCGCTCGTACCACCGGTTGTAGTCCACCTCGTGGCCCCGATGGGGCTCCACCAGCGTGTAGAGCATCGTCCCGAGCCGGATGGGGTCGGCGGTGACGCCGGAGACGGGCGTCCCAGATCGGTCCACGGTCAGCTCCTCGTCGTCGTGGCCGGACGCCGTCCGGCCGTCTCGGGGACCTCGGCGGCGCTCCTCGGTGCCTGCGCCGGTGCCTGCGCCGGTGCCTGCGCCGGTCGGGCGCCGTCCGCCGGCCCGTCCTCGGCCCACCGGCGCAGCGTCTGCCGGTCGAGCTTGGACATGGGGGTGAGCGGCAGAGCGCCGACCGCAACCACACGGTCGGGAACCTTGTAGTCCGCGACAAGGGGCGCGAGCCCCGCACGTACGCTCCCGAGCAGATCGTCGGGTGCCGGGGGCGGGGCGCTTCGGTCCTCCATCACGACGAAGGCCACCCCGACCTCGCCGAGGACCGGGTCCGGCACGCCCACGACCGCGGCCTCGGCCACCCCGTCGAGCGTGGCGAGCGCCGCCTCGACCTCGGCCGGGTAGACGTTGTAGCCCCCGCGCAGGTAGCGGTCGTGCTCCCGGCCGGCGAGCCGCAGGTTCCCCGCCGCGTCGAGCGCACCGAAGTCACCCATGGCCAGCCAGCCCCCGGGCCGCACGACGGCGGCCGTGGCGCGCTCGTCGAAGACCACACCCGCCGCCCCCACCCCGGTGAGGGGCCCGCCCCAGTAGCCGCGCATGACAGCGGGCGAGCGCACCTCGACCCGGCCGACTTCGCCGGTCGCGACGACCTGCCCGTCGTCGTCGACGACCCTGAGCTCGACCCCGGCGACCGGCCGCCCCACCGTGGTCGCCACCACGGCGTCGGCGTCGTCGGGCCTCGTCCCCGTGCCGAGCGACGCCTCGGTTGACGTGTAGCGGACGACGACGGGGACCCCGAGGCGGTCCCGGAGGGCTGCGACGAGCTCCTCGGGCACGCGCGCGCCACCGGTGCCCACCACCCGGAGCGAGGACAGGTCGGCGGCCTCCAGCTCGGGCCGGTCGAGCACGAGCGCCCACTGGGTGGGCACGCCCTGGGCAACCGTCACGCGCTCGGCCTCCATGACGGCGATGGCGTCGACGGCTCGCCACGGCGTCGGCGTGATGACGGTGGTGACCCGCTTGAGCGCCTCGTCGACGGTGCGGGTCACGGTGCCGACGTGGGCGAAGGGCAGCGGGGAGAGGCGCCGGTCGCCCGAGGCCGACAGGGAGTCCGTGCCGGCGGCCACGGCGAAGAGGTTCCGGTGGTCGAACACCGCCCCTTTCGGCACACCCGTGGTGCCGCTCGTCCACGCCACGACGACCGGGTCCGAGGGGTCGAGCACCGGCCAGCCGGTCGGGGCGGGACCAGTCGCCGCGCGCCGCACGTCGTCGACGGTGACCACGGCGCCCACAGGCCCGTCCGGGCGGTTGTCGGCGTCGGGGACGACGGTGACCACCGGCTGCGTCCGCTCGAGGATCGAGCGGGCCTCGGCGCCACCGAGGCGCGGGTTGACCCCCGAGGTCACGGCGCCGAGCTTGGCGGCCGCTGCGTAGCAGACCATGTAGTCGATGCTCGAGGGAAGCCAGAGGCTCACCACGGTGCCCCGCCCGACGCCGAGCACCGCGAACAGCCCGGCCACGCCGTCGGACGCCCCGTCCCACTCGGCGAAGGTCAGGGAGCGCCGCGCCCTGCCGCCCACTGCAGGCTCGACGAAGGCCTCGACGTCAGCCGCCTCCCGTGCCGCGTCCCGCAGCACGTCGGGCAGCGTTCGCAGCTCCCCTGCTTTCTGACGCTCCGTCATATGCCGGCCGACTGTAACAAACCCGCGCTCGCCGCGGCAGTCCCGGCAGACCCGGCATCCGGGGCGGGCGCTGGGGCGCCGACCGCGCCGCCTCCCGGGTCGGCCGGGCAAGGTGCGTGGGGGACGGGCCTTCCGACAAAGGTCAGTCCTCCCGGGTCGGCCAGGCCAGGTCGCAGAGCGCGACCACCAGGTCGTGGAGCTCGGCCGCCGTCGCCCGGTAGACCTCGGGCGGGCCTCCGATGGGGTCGGCGACGTCGTCGCCCGCCGACCGGCCCACGAGCGCGCCGCGACTTCGGCCCTCCCCCACCGCGGCCAGCCACGCGGCGAAGGGCTGGCCGGCCGAGCGCGGTCCGACGGCGGTGGCGCGGCGGACGAGCTCCTTCAGGGTGAACGCCCTGGGGAAGACCGCCGGCACCCGGACCACGGCCTCGCGCGCGTGCTTCCGGGTCATGCCGAGCACGAGGTCCGCGCTTTCGAGCAGCCCGTCGTCGAGAGCCCGGGCCCGGTGGCCCGACGTGTCGATGCCCCACGCTGCCATGGCGGCCACCGCGTCCGCCGGTGGCCGCTCGGGGCCGACGTCCGTCCCCGCCGACCGGACCGTCCCCCCGACCCCGCGAGAGGCCAGCTCGGCGGTGAGGAACCCCTGCGCCATCGGCGAGCGGCACACGTTGGCAGTGCACAGCACGAGCACGTCGGGCACCTCCGCACCCTAGGGGCGGGCAAGGTGGCACGGGCGACGAGCCGCCTCCCCGGGGGGGGTCAGAACGTGAGCACGCCCCGGGCGAGCTGGCCCGCCTCCATGCCGGCGACGATGTCGCGGAAGCCCTCGAGGGGGCGCGTCTCGCTCACCAGCTCGTCGAGGAGCAGCTGTCCGGACTGGTACAGGTCGACCATCAGGGGGATGTCGTGGTGGGGACGCGCCGAGCCGTACCGGCAGCCGAGCAGGCCCCGGTCGACGTAGGCGAGGGCGTTCACGTCGACGGCCACCTCGGTCCCCTGCGGCGGGATGCCGATGGCGAGGGCCGTTCCGCCCCAATCGAGGACGTCGAGCGCCGTCCGCAGCACCGAGGGGTGCCCGACGCAGTCGAAGGACCAGGTGACGCCCCCCGTCCACCCGAGGCCGCCGCTCGGGCGGGACGGGTCGTGGGGCACCACGGCGCGCACGGCGGCCACGGGATCGGTGCTCGAGGCGTCGACGAAGTCGGTGGCGCCGAAGCGCCGCGCCAGCTCCTCCTTGGCCGGCTGGGTGTCGACGGCAACGATCCGGCTCGCCCCGGCGAGCCGGAGCCCCTGGACGACGTTCAGGCCGACACCACCGACCCCGAAGACGGCAGCCGTCTCGCCCGGGCGCACTCTGGCCCGGTTCAAGACGGCGCCGACACCGGTCAGGACGCCGCAGCCGATCAGACAGGCCGAGGTGAACGGGACGTCGTCGGCGATCTTGACCGCCTGCACCTCCTTGACGATCGTCGACTCGGCGAAGACCGAGGTGGCGGCGAAGTTCGAGGCGGGCTCGCCGCGGTAAGTGAAGGGCTGGGACACGTTGCCGAGCGTGCGGACGCACCAGGTCGGATGGCCCGTGCTGCACGCCCGGCACGTCCCGCAGCTGGCAAGGGTGGCGAGCACCACATGGTCGCCCGGCCGCACGGAGCGCACCTCGGAGCCGACCGCCTCGACCACCCCTGCACCCTCGTGCCCGAGCACCGAGGGTGCCTTCCACGGGATGGTCCCGTTGATCACCGACAGGTCGCTGTGACAGACGCCAGCGGCGGCCATGGCCACCCGGACCTCGGTGGGGCCGGGCAGGCCCACGTCGAGCTCGTCGGTGACCTCGACACCACTGCCTGTGTAGACGATGCCCCGCACCGTGCTCCCCCTTCTCTTCACTCGCTCCGACCTCCGGGGTGGCGACATGCCACCACTGCTCCGACCTCGGGCCGGCCCGCCCGTCACCCGGTGCCGGCCCGCCCCCCGTCGCCGAGCGTCGCCGGCTCGCCGTAGCGGTCCCGCAGCTCGCGCTTCAGCACCTTGCCGCCGGCGTTGACCGGCAGCTCATCGACGAGGACGACGCGGCGGGGGACCTTGAAGTTGGCCAGGCGCTGGCGCGCCCACGCCGTCAGGTCGTCGGCCAGGCCACGGGCAACCCCCGTCGGGCCGCCGGTGCCGTCTTGCGACTGGGCCGGGACGACGACGGCGCAGCCCACCTCGCCGAGGCGGGCGTCGGGCACGCCGACCACCGCCACCTGGGCGATCCCCGGGTGGGTGCGCAAGACCGCCTCGACCTCGGCCGGGTAAACGTTGAAGCCCCCGCTCACGTACATGTCCTTCAGGCGGTCGGTGATGGCGAGGTTCCCCGCCTCGTCGAGAGCGCCGACGTCGCCGGTGTGCAGCCAACCTTCCTCGTCCACGGCGGACGCCGTCGCCTCGGGGTCGCCGAAGTAGCCGCGCATGACGTTGTAGCCGCGGACCACGACCTCGCCCGGCTCGCCGGCGGGACGGGCGCGCCCGGCCGAGTCCACCACGCGCACCTCGACGTCGGGGATGGCCCGACCCGACGTCCTCGCCACCACCTCGGGCGGGTCCCCTCGGCGGCACATGGTGACCGTGCCGCACGCTTCGGTCAGCCCGTAGGCCGTGAGCACGGTGGCGACGCCGAGCTCGTCGCGCAGCCGCTCGACCAGCTCGACGGGCACCTCGGCGGCGCCGGTGACGGCGAGGCGCAGGCTCGAGAGGTCGACCCGGTCCCGCTCGGGATGCTCGAGGAGCGACCGGAGCACCGTCGGGGGCCCAGGCAGGACGGTGATGCGCTCGGCTTCGACGGTCCGCACCAGCCGGTCGAGGTCGAAGACCGGCTCGGGGACCATGGTCGCTCCTGCCATGAGGCAGGCGAGGACACCCGCCTTGTAGCCGAAGGTGTGGAAGAACGGGTTGACGATCAGGTAGCGGTCGCCGGGGGCGAGCCCGACGACGGCCGACCAGGTGGCGAACGTCCGGAGGGTCTGGGCGTGGGTCGTCATGACGCCCTTCGGGGCGCCGGTCGTTCCCGAGGTGAAGACCAGGTCGGAGACGTCGTCGGCCCTCACGGCCGCGGTGCGGCCAGCTGCCACCTCCTCGGGGACGCTGTCGGCGCGCTCGAGGAAGGTGTCCCACGGCACGCTCGAGGACGCGCCCGGTCGACGCGGCGCGCCGGTCACCCTCCCGGCCCGGGGGGCGGGCACCGTGATCACCGCCTCGAGGTCGGGCAGCGGGTGGGCGCTGACGGCGTCGGCCAGGGCCTCGGGGTAGTCGACGCCGAGGAAGGAGTCGACGGAGACGAGGAAGCGGGCACCGGACGTCCGCAGCACGCCGGCCGCCTCGGCGCCCTTGAACCGCGTGTTGAGGGGGACCAGGACGGCGCCCGCTCCGAGGGCACCCAGGGAGGCCACGATCCACTCGAGCCCGTTCGGCGCCCAGACGGCCACCCGGTCGCCGGGCCGGACCCCGCTCGCCACGTAGGCACGCGTCGCCGTCGCTACCTGGTCGGCGAGCTCGCCGAAGCTCACCCGGGCGCCGCCGGCTGGTCCCTCGCCGGGCGCGACGACGGCCACCTGCTCGCCACCGCGCGCGGCCGCATCGGCCACGAGCGTCGGGATCGTCCCCCAGGCGAGGTCGCCGCGCGGGTCGACCACGTCACCCCCCACGTCGCCGACCTGCTCTCCTGACACCCCGTCAGGTTAGTCCAGCCCAACCGGGACGAGACGGCCATGGCCTGCCCGTCAGGGGTGCTGGCTCGAGACCGACACCACTTCGCCGGTCAGGTACGACGCGTACCCGCTGGCCAGGAAGACGATGACGTTCGCAACCTCCCACACCTCGGCACCCCTGCCCCACACCTCGCGTGCGCGCAGCGCCTCGAGCTCCTCGTCCGACATCACCCGGTTGAGGAACGGGTGGAGGGCGAGGCTCGGCGCGACGGCGTTGACCCGGACGCCGTGAGGTGCCGCCTCCACCGCGCTGCAACGAGTGAGGGCCATGACCCCGGCCTTGGCCGCGGCGTAGTGGGCCTGGCCCGCCTGCGCGCGCCAGCCGAGCACCGAGGCGTTGTTGACGACTGCACCCCCGCGCCCGAGGCGGTAGAGGTGCCGGAGGGCGGCCCGGGTGCACCGGAACGTGCCGGTCAGGGTGACCTCGAGGACGGCCGACCACTGGTCGTCGGTCATGTCGACGACCGCTACCTGTCCGCCGAGCCCGGCGTTGTTCACGGCGACGTCGAAGCCTCCGTGCTCGGCCACCGCCGCCTCGTAGAGCGCCTGCACCTGCGACTCGTCGGTCACGTCGCAGGCGACGGCGAGCGGGCGCCGGCCCGACCGATCGACCTCGCCCAGCGCGTCGGCGGCCTCGGCGAGCCGGCGCTCGTGGGCGTCGGAGACGACGACGGTGGCGCCCTCCTCGGCACACCGGCGGGCGGTCGCGAAGCCGATCCCCGTTCCGGCGGCGGCGGTGACCACGACCACCTTGCCGTCGAGGAGCCCGTGGGCCGGCAGTGGGGGCGGGGGTGGGGGCGGACCCGCCGCCCCGGTCGTCGGCACGGTCATCACGGCGCTCCCTTCGGCTCCCGGGGGAGCCCCAGCACTCGCTCCCCGATGATGTTGCGCTGGATCTCGTTCGACCCGCCGTAGATGGTGTCGGCCCTGCTGAAGAGGAACGTCCGCCGGAACGCCTCGAAGACCGTGGGCTCCGGTGCTCCTCCCGCCCACGCGGTGCCGGCCGGACCGAGCACGTCGAGGGCGAGCGAGCCGAACCGCTGGTGCCACGAGCCCCACGAGAGCTTCGCGATCGACGCGGCCGGACTGGAAGGGGCACCGTCGTCGGCGGCGAGGCTCCGTAGGGTGTTCAGCCGCAGCAGCTCGAGCTCGACGTGGGCGCGGGCCAGGCGCTGGCGCACGAGCGGGTCGGACGACCGGCCGTTGGCGCGCGCCGTCGCCACCAGGGCGTCCAGCTCGCGCCGGAACGACAGCTGGTGGCCGAGCAGCCCGACGCCTCGCTCGAAGGCGAGCGTGGCCATCGCCACGCGCCATCCGTCTCCCGGGGCGCCGACCACGTTGGCGACGTCCGTCCGGGCGTGGTCGAAGAAGACCTCGTTGAACTCGGACGTGCCGGTGAGCTGCACGATCGGGCGCACCTCGACGCCCGGCTGGTCCATGGGGACGAGCAGGTAGGAAAGGCCCCGGTGCCGGGTCGAGCCCGGCTCGCTCCGGCACAGCACGAAGCACCAGTCCGCCACGTGGGCGAGCGAGGTCCATACCTTCTGGCCCGTCACCTCCCACACCGCGCCGCCATCCGACGTCGAGCGTTCGGCCCGGGTGGCGACCGAGGCGAGGTCGCTCCCGGCGTCGGGCTCGGAGTAGCCCTGGCACCACAGCTCGGTGCCCGCCACGATGGGCGGAAGGAAGCGCGCCTGCTGCTCTGCCGTGCCGAAGTGGATGAGGGTGGGCCCGAGCAGGCCCTCGCCGATCACGCTCACCCGGCCCGGCGCCCTGGCGCGCACGTACTCCTCGTTGAAGATGACCTGCTGGGCCACGGTGGCGCCGCGGCCGCCGTGCTCGGCCGGCCAACCGACGCACGTCCAGCCCCCGGCTGCGAGCTCGCGCTCCCAGGCGCGCCGCAGCTCGAGACCGGTTTCCTCGTCGCCCGGTCCGCCCCGGCCACCGAAGGCGGCGAATTCGCCGGCCACGTGGGCGGCCAGCCACGCCCGCACCTCGGAACGGAAGGCGTGGTCCTCGGGGCGGTCGTGGTGGTCCATGGGCGTGCGGTCGTGCGGCGCGCCGGCGCAGCGTGGGCGCCTCGGAGCCGAGCGCTCCGGAGCCGTGGAACCCGGCGCCGACGAACCTGACGCGACGTTAGCAAACCGCCCCGGTCGGCCACTGGACCGGGGTCGTCCGCCCGCGAACGCTCGTTTGTCGCCGGTCGGGGCTCAGGGCTCGGCGGGGGCCGCCGGCGGCGCCGCGAACTCGCGGAAGGCCTCGAAGGCCCGCGGCCCGAAGACGGTGGCAGGCCCCCCGTTCATCAGCATGGCCACGGCGACCGTCTCGGCGACCTCCGCCTCGCTGGCGCCGGCGCGCGCCGCGCCGCGGGCGTGCGAAGCGATGCAGCCATCGCACTCCTTCGAGATGGCGATGGCCAGCGCCATCAGCTCCTTTGTGCGCGTGGAGAGCGCGCCCTCGGCCATGGCCGCGCCGTGGAGGTGGGCGTAGGCCGACCAGGCATCCGGCACCAGCTCGCGCAGGGCCCGGACCGGAGCCCTCAGGTCGGCCAGTACGTCGTGTGCATGCCCGTCGCTCATCGAACGCTCCTTCCTCGGGGTGCGGACGGCATCCCCGCCTCCCCCATGATGGGCGCGCCGAGGCGAGGGAGCACGTCCGGACGTCCGCCGCCCCGCGCCGCGGGGATGGTCACGCCCGAGCTTCGACCTGTCGACGGACGTCGTCCATGTCGAGCTCGGTGACCTTGCCGATGAGCTCCTCGAGGGACGCCTCGGGCAGCGCGCCCGGCTGTGCGTAGAGGAGGATCCCGTCGCGGAAGACCATGAGCGTGGGGATCGACATGATGCCGAGGCGCCCGGCCAGCTCCTGCTCGGCCTCGGTGTCCACCTTGGCGAAGGTGAGGTCGGGGTGCTTCTCGGAGGACTGCTCGAAGATCGGTCCGAACATCCGGCACGGTCCGCACCACGCCGCCCACAGGTCCACCAGCACAGTGCCGGGGGCGGTCACAGTCGGTTCGAAGGTCTCGTTGGTCAGGTTCACCGTCGCCATGGTTGCGTCGTTCCTCTCGGTCGCGTGGTGGTCACTCGGCACTGGTGGTCAACCAACATACCCCTCGGGGTATTCCGGAGCGGCGATCGGACGCACACCGCCGGGCCGAGCGCCAACGGCGGCGCCGATGCCGGGGCGTCCGGGGAACACTGCGGGCCGTGGTGCGGTTGGCACCTTCGGGATCGGCGATACCCGCGCAGACGCCCGCCCGTGCAAGCTGGTCGGGTCTGGTGGACCGGGCGCGGCCGGACCGGCGGCCGCGGACGGCCGGGCGACCGATGGCAGTGCGGACGTGAGGAGGACGACATGGGGACGACGGAGCCGGCACAGCCGACAGAGCGACAGGCGGTCACGAGCACGGCCGGCCCCCGTTCGCTCGGTGACTCCGAGTGGCGGGCGAGGTTGTCCCCCGAGCGGTTCCACGTGCTGAGAGAGGCGGGCACCGAACCCGCGTGGTCGGGTGCGCTCCTCCACGTGGAGGGGTCGGGCGTCTTCACCTGTGCCGGCTGCGGCGCCGAGCTCTTCTCCGCCGAGGACAAGTTCGACTCAGGATCAGGGTGGCCGAGCTTCACCCGGGCGCTCAGGGCCGGGACCGTCGAGGAGCACGAGGACCGCAGCTTCGGCATGGTCCGGACCGAGATCCGGTGCGCCCGCTGCGGCGGCCACCTCGGACATGTGTTCCCCGACGGCCCGGCGCCGACCGGCCTGCGCTACTGCGTCAACTCTCTCTCGCTCGACTACGAGGCGGCCGGGCGGTCAGGTACGGGCGAGCCGGCGCTCGAGTAGGGAGAACAGCTCGGCCAGTCCGGACCGCTCGACGTCCCGCCCCGACCCGCGAAGCGCCCGGTCGGCGTCGGCGAGCGCCTGGCAGGCGGCGAACACCTCGAGCTTGGTGAGCACCACGGCCTCGCCGAAGCGGACGCGCTGGGGTGGCCGAGCGGTGCCCGGCACCGTGTCACCGGTCCCGGCGTCCCGCCGGGCCACTGCTCCGCCGGCCACAGGGCCGTCGGTGGCGACGGCGCCGGTCACGAGGCCGCGCCGTCGAGCGCCGGGGAGCCACCGGTGACGTCCGGGTCGGTCGCGGCGTCGCGGCGCTCGGTGCGGTGCACCTCGACGGTGGCGAAGCGGAGGCTCGCCGCCACCTCGTCGGCGACCACCTCGACCTTCGTGCGCCGCTCGCCCTCCTCGTTCTCCCAGCTGCGCTGCTCGAGGCGCCCCGAGATGACGACCCGGGCCCCCTTGGTGAGGCTCAGGGCGACGTTCTCGGCCAGGTCGCGCCAGCACACGACGTCGAAGAACGAGGTCGCCTCCTCCCACTCGCCGGTGCCCCGCTGCTGCCAGCGACGGTTGACGGCGACGCCGAGGGTGGTGGTCGCCTGGCCGTCTCGCGTGTAGCGGATCTCCGGGTCCCTGGTGAGGTTGCCGACAAGGGTGGTCGAAGCGCTCATGATCGCGTCCTTCTCCGGTCGTGCCTGGCGGTGCCCGGCCCGGCCGGGACCACCGCCACCGCCCCACTCGTTGGTGGCGGCACCGCCAGCCTCGGCTCGGACCCTTGCACGCGACTTGGACGACCGCCTTGCCGGACGCCGGGCTCGACCCCGGGTCGCTACCAGGTGGCGGGGACGCCTCGGAGGTCGGCGAGCAGCTCGGCGACGGTGCCGGCCGAGAGCGGCGTCCCCTCGTGCCCCTCGGGGTAGGCGGGGTGCTCGACGGCGAGCCGAACGGGGCCGGCCGCAAAGGCGTCGACGGCGTCGGGCTCGAGACGGAACCGCACGTAGTGGACGGCCGCCGTCACCTCCTCGCGGGTGAGCTGCGCCTCGTGCGCCTCGTCCGGCGACGCGGCCACCACCCGGGCGCCACCGGGCGAGCCAGGGTCCCCGACGCGCAGGACGAGGCTCCGCTCGATGCCGACCAGTGCCGGCAGCCAGCGACGGAGGCTTGCCTCGTCGGTGAGCTCGAGGAAGAGGGTGACCGACAGCTCCCCGGGGCCCGGCAGCAGCCGGTTGTAGACCTCGAGCTCGTGGAGGACCTGCTCGTCGGTGGTCATGCGCTCGGCCCGGGCCATCTCCTGCACCTGGAAGCGCATGGTCAGACGGTTCTCGAACGTGCAGCTGACGATGGGACCGACGGCGACGCGACGGAGCTTCTTCACGGCGATGACCCGGCGCCGGAACTCGTCGCGCTCGCGCTCGTAGGCGCGCAGGTCGACGATGTCGTCGAGGGTCAGCAGATGGGGGCCGTCGCTCACGACCGGCCCTCCTCGTCGAGCCCGTAGGCGCGCGCCAGCACCTGCATCGGATGGAGCGGCCGCCGGCCGGTCTCCTGCTCGATCGCCCCGTTGGCCAGGTGGCAGTCGCCGCAGACCAGCTCGTTGCCGGCCGACTCGATGTCGCGCGCGAGGGGCTTGGCCACGGTCCGGGCCAGCTCGTAGTGCTCGGCCCGATAGCCCCACGTACCGTCGATGCCCGAGCATCGCTGCACGAGCGTCGCCTTGACGCCGGCCACCTTGAGCAGGTCCCTGCTCTTCAGGCCGACCTGTTGGGCCTGCAGGTGGCAGGCGACGTGGTAGGTGACCTGGTCGGGCACGTCGCCCCGCTCGCGGCCGGGGAACTCGGTCACGAGAGGGTGGGTGCCGTCGCGGTGGCGAGCCATCAGGTACTCGGCCGGGTCGCTCGTGTGGGCGGCCACCAGGGCGGCGTCCTCGGCGAGCGGTGAGTGAGCGAGGACCCGCGGGTAGTCCTGCCTGACCACGTAGGCGCAGGTGGGCTGGGCGACGACCACGTCGCGTCCCGCTCGGACCTCGCCGGCGAGGGCAGCCACGTTCCGCTCGGCGGCGCGGGTGAACGCGTTGACGTCACCGGCGTGGAGCCACGGCGCTCCGCAGCACCTCGTGCCCTCGGGCACGGCACAACCGACGCCGTTGTGCTCGAAGACCCGGACGATGTCCTTGCCGATCTCCGGCTCCATGTACTCGACGAAGCACGTCGGGAAGACGGAGACCTCGGGTTGCGCCGGGGCGCCCGCCGGCTTGGCCCGACGGGCGAACCACGTCGTGAACCGCTGCCGGGCGTACGGCGGCAGGAGCCGCTCGGCAGCCAGCCCCACCGTCTTCTCCATCAGGCGACGAGGCAACGAGCCGGGTGTGCCCGTCACGGCGTTCACGAGGGGTGCCATCGCCGTCGAGACCGTCCCGAGGAGGTCGGTCCGGCCCAGGAACTGGTCGGTGAGGCGCGCCTTGAGCCCCTGGCCCTTGGCGTGGCGGACGGCATGGGCCCGCATCATGAGCCGGGGGAAGTCGAGCGCCCACTCGTGCGGCGGGACGTAGGGGCACTTCACGTAGCACAGCTTGCACTGGTAGCACTCGTCCACCACCTGGTCCTGCTCGGCCACGGTCAGCGCCGACGCGTCGCCGTCGTGCCGGTCGACGAAGTCGAACAGGGTGGGGAACGACGGGCAGAGGTTGAAGCACAGCCGACAGCCGTGGCAGAGATCGAAGACGCGTTCGAGCTCGTGCCGCAGGTCGCCGTCGTCGAGGTACTGGCGGTCGGCCGGGTCGTAGGTGGTGGTCATGCGGCCTCCTCGTACCTTCGCCCTGCGGGGGCGCCGGCGTGGCGGTGGGTGGAGCCCTGACGGGCCCGTCCCCGACCCCGGATCGCTCGCCCGGGGCCGGGGACACGGCAGGCGGCCCCTCGGGGGGTCGCCGTCGCGCTCAGGCGACCGAGGACAGTCCCTCGGTGAACCGTCCGGCGTGGCTCTTCTCGGCCCGGGCGAGGGTCTCGAACCACTCGGCGATCTCGTCGAAGCCCTCCTCGCGCGCCGTGCGGGCGAAGCCGGGGTACATCTCCGAGTACTCGTAGGTCTCGCCCTCGATGGCCGACTTCAGGTTGTCCTCGGTGGGCCCGACCGCCGCGCCGGTCACCGGGTCGCCGACCTCCTTCAAGAAGTCGAAGTGCCCGAAGGCATGGCCGGTCTCTCCCTCGGCCACCGAGCGGAACAGCGCCGCCACGTCCGGATAGCCCTCGACGTCCGCCTTCTGGGCGAAGTACAGGTAGCGACGATTGGCCTGGCTCTCACCGGCGAACGCCTCCTTCAGGTTCGCCTCGGTCTTCGTGTCCTTCAGTGCAGGCATGGCTTCCTCTCTTCTCTTCTCTTGTGGTCTGTCGGTGTCCGATGGGTCGGTCTACGTGGTCGCAGTGCCCGCCGGCCACGCGGCGCCCCGGTGCGTCCCCGGGCCGCCGGCGGGCACGGGCGACGGGTGGGGAGGTCGCCGCTCAGCCGGTCCGGGCCCGCGCCCTGTCGTCGTCGGTCGCGGTCCCGTCCCGCACGGGCAGTTCGGGCGGTCCGACGGTCCTGCACGCTGGGCACCGGCCACGGAAGACGATCTCGGGCGCTCCCAGCTCGAAGCCCTGCGCCTCGCCGTCGGGCACCGATAGCTCGGGGAAGTCGACGGCCAGGTCGCGGACCTTGCCGCACACCTGGCACACCAGGTGGTGGTGGGGCTCTTCGACGTTGGGGTCGTAGCGGACCATGCCGGTCCCCACGTCGAGCGCCGCGATCTCTCCCAGCTCGGCCAGGTCGTGCAGGGTCTGATAGACGGTCTTGAGCGAGATCGTCTCGACCTCGCGTCGCGCGGCGGCGTGCACGGCCTCCGCCGAGGGGTGGGAGACGTCCCCTTGGAGCACGCGGAACACGCACTGCCGCTGGGCCGTCACCTTCCGGCCCGTGGCACGGAAGCGCGCCGTCAGCTCCTCGGGGGTCTGCATCTCGGCCAGTCTATCACCAATAATTGTTACCTAACAATCAGTGGTTGTTACGGGCGCGAACCTCCGTCGCGGCGCGGGCGCGTCCGACCCCAGGTTACGGAGCGGACGCGCCGGTCCGGACATGTCGACAGGTCGCCCGCCGGTCGACCCGGCCGGTCACGTCGGCCCGGTGGACCATCCAGCCGCCCGATCGGTCCCGTCAGCCCGGTGGTGCGACGGCGAGGGTCACCGGGATCGGCACGCTCACGGCGTGCTCGCCGCGGTCGTCCACGGCCATGCTGACCAGCTTGTAGGCCCCGGGGTACAGCCCCGCCGGGTCGAGCAGGGCGATCCATCCGTAGCCGGTGAGCCGGGCCCGTCCGACGACGACCGGGCGCCGCAGGCCGTTCCCTGTGAGGGCGAAGCGGACCGACGTGACCGGACCGAGGCCGGTCGCCGACGCGTCGAGGACCGAGCCGCCGGTCACCACGGCGCCGCTGCCCGGGACGAGCACCCGTGTGCGCAGGCGATGGTTGAGCACGCTCACCACGACCGGGGGACTGAAGGCGTGGACGCCGTCGTCGCCGAAGGCCTCGCTCCGCAGCTGATAGGTGCCGTTGGGCACGGTCGTCGTGTCGAAGCCGCCGATGTAGCCGACCGTCGTCGCCGTCGAGCCGGAGACCACCAGGTCATGGAGCCCGCCCCCCGAGAGCACGAACCGCACGCGGCGCACCCCGGTGGGTGAGGAGGCCGAGGCGTCGAGATAGACGCCCCCGGTGAGGGTGGAGCCGGAGGCGGGGACCCCGACTGTCGTGGTCGGGACCGCCTTGCCCGCCGGCACCGGCGGGCACCAGGCGTTGGCGGGGACGCCCTGACAGGGGTTGGGCATGGTGGGCAGCGACGTGGGCACCGAGGTCAGCACCGGCGCGTTGGCCGACGGCGTCGGGTACTTGTCCTCGCTCGGCGTGCACGACTGGCCGAACGACGAAGCGAAGCCCGTGTCGCACAGGACCTGGTTGATCAGGGACCCCGGCTGGCCCAACTGGCTCGACGAGACGGTCTGGGTGGTGAGCGCCCCGCAGGTCGGCTGCGTCTGCTCGAGGTTGGCCGGCGAGCTCCCGTCGGGCGCCACGTTGCCGGCGAAGCAGTTCTGCGGCTCGTTCGGGAAGAACGTGATCTCCCCGTAGTCGCCGTTGCTCGGGTTCCCGAAGAAGCCGTTGTGCACGTAGGTGTTGTTGAGGAGCGCGTCGGCCTCCGGGTCGTAGAGGCACACGCCGAGGGCGAGGTGTCCCCCCGAGCCGGTGCACACGCCCGGGCCGCCCGGGCTGGTGTCGGGGTAGGGGACGAACAGGGTGCCCCACGCCCCGTTGTCGGCGAAGAGGTTGTTCATGATCGTGTCGTGGGTGGCACCCGACACCGTCATGCCGGTGCCCGTCGGCTGGGCCACCGCTCCGTAGCCGGGGGCGTTGGGGTTGTTGTTGCCGTGGACGTAGTTCTGCATGAACACCCAGCACGACGTGGTCTTCGTGATGGCGCTCACGCCCCCGCTCGGGCAGGTGCCGTTCTGGGGTGGCGGGGGGTCACCGACGCTCTGCGTGTTCGTGTCGAACCCGTCCTCGTTGTTGTCGAACTGCGAGTGGTCGATGACCATCGTGCCGCCCGAGTTGGTCCCGGAGTAGCCAAGGGCGCTGTTCTCCATCCACGCGTTGTGGATCCAGGCGTCGCACGCCTGCTGGCACGCCCCGATGTACATGCCCGAGTCGGTGAAGTTGTTGGCGTAGATCTGGTTCCAGACCCCGGGCCCGGCGGCGCTGTTCGAGAAGATGCCGTAGAGGCCGGCCGCTTGCTCGCCGGCGACCGTGCCGTCGAAGGACGAGGTCGCCGTCAGGTAGCTGCCCGAGTAGCCGGCCATCCCGATCGCGCCCGACCCCGAGCCGCCGTTCCACCAGATCTCGTTGCCGCCGTTGCCGTTGGCCTGGAGGAAGTTGCAGACCGTCAGGTTCTGGATCGTGACGTTGTCGGCCTTCCACACCACGATCCCGTTGCGGCCGATGGGCTTGGTCTGGCCGGGGAGCGTCTCGCCGAGCTGCTGGTCGGCGGGGTTCGAGCTGCACGTCGGCGACCCGGCCTTCGTGCCGTCGATGATGGTGGTCGCCCGGTTCATGCCCCGCACGTGGAGGTCGGGCGTGGAGATCTCGATCCCGCCGTTCCAGCCGTTCGACACGTTCGCCGCGCTCGGCGGGTGCGTCAGGTCGGTCGTCGGGTGGTAGTCACCCGGCGCCACCAGGACCCAGTCACCCGGGCGGGCCGCGTCGACTGCGGCCTGGATCGACGTGTACTGCCCGGGGATGCCGTGGTACGTGCCGACGAGGAGCACCTGTCCGCCGACGGTCGGCCCGACCGCCGCCATGCCCACGACGGCGCCGGCGCCGGCGGGCACCGCCGGTGCCGGGGTGGTGGTGGCGTCGCCGAACGCGAGGACGGTCCCGGTGGCACCGGTGACCCAGTAGCCGTGGCCGGAGAGGGTCGACACGAGGGCGACCGCCGGGCCGCCGAGGGCGGCGGTGGTGGCCGAGCCGTACCCGGCGGCGTCCCCGAAGCCGAGGACCGTGCCGTCGGCGCCGAGCACCCAGTAGCCGTTGCCGGTTGGGGTGCCGGCGATGGCGACGGCGGTCGACCCGAGGGCGGCGGTGGTGGCCGAGCCGTGGAGCGTGGCGTCCCCGAAGCCGAGGACCGTGCCGTCGGCGCCGAGCACCCAGTAGCCGTTGCCGGTCGGGGTCGGGGCAAAGCCGACGGCGGTCGACCCGAGGGCAGCGGTGGTGGCCGAGCCCCGCATGCCGGCGTCACCGAAGGCGAGCACGGTGCCGTCGGCGCGCAGCAGCCAGTACCCCTGGCCGTCCGGGGTCGCCGCGATGGCGACGACGGGCGCGCCCGGTCGGGCGAGCGCCGAGCCGAAGAAGCCGGCGTCCCCGTGGGGCACGACGGCGCCGTCGGCGGCGGCCAGCCAGTAGCCGTCGCTGGACGGCGTCCGGGCGATGCCGACGACGTGGGCGTGCGCGGCCGACGAGGCGGGCCCACCCGACCGCTGGTAGACACCGGCGGCGCCGGAGACGACCACCTGCCCGCCGGCCGTCGCCAGCCAGTACCCGCTCGGCGACGTCGTGGGCGGGACGCCGGAGACCGGTGGCACGGCAGCTGCCGCGCTCGGTGGTGTCGCAGCCAAGACCCCTGCGACGAGCGCGAGAACGGGCACGACGGTCAATAGACGGGTCCACGGACGACCGGACATCAGTTCCCCCCAAGGTCGATGCGGTAGAGACGGCATACCCCCCGACGTGACTGTCCGTCAAGTGCTCCCGGCGCGTCGCGGCGGTGCCCTGACGCGTCTCGGCGGCTCCCCGCCGCGGCAGCCCGGGTGTGCCGACGCGGGGCGCGCTGTGGCAGGCTTCCGCCGTGCCCCTCGGCGACCTCAAAGCCTCCTCGGACCGAGCCGGCGGCAGCGCGTCGTTCCGGCGGAGCGACCACCTGGCCCGCCTGCGCGACGAGTCCTTCGACGTCCTCGTCGTGGGGGGCGGGATCACCGGTGCCGGCGTCGCCCTCGACGCGGCGAGCCGAGGGCTTCGGACCGCCCTCGTCGAGCGTGACGACTTCGCGTCGGGGACGTCGTCGAAGTCCTCCAAGCTGGTCCACGGGGGACTGCGGTACCTCAGCCAGCGCGAGCTGCGCCTCGTCTACGAGAACCTCGCGGAGCGCCAGCGGCTCCTCGACAACGCGCCGCACCTGGTCACCCCGCTCCCCTTCCTCATCCCGCTCTTCGGCCGAGGCGGCGTGGTGGACGCGGGTGTCGCCCGCGTCTACCGGACCGCCCTGTGGCTCTACGACGCGACCGGCGGCGTCCGTATCGGCCGCAGGCACGAGCGGGTGGGCCGTGCCGAGGCCCTCCGCCACCTGCCGACCCTCGACGCCGAGCGGCTGGCGGCCGGCTTCCTGTACTGGGACGCCCGCGCCGACGACGCCCGGCTGACCCTCGCTGTGGTCCGTACGGCGGCGAGCTTCGGCGCCGTCACCGTCAACCACGCGCCGGTCACGTCCCTCGTCACGTCGGGAGGCAGGGTCACCGGCGCCCGGGTCGCTCCCCAGGGTGACGCTCCCCTCGACGTCCGGGCGGCCGTCGTCGTGAACGCGTCCGGAGTGTGGGCAGACGACGTGGTCTCCCTCGAGGGGGCCGGCCACCCCCACACCATCCGTCCGGCGAAGGGGATCCACCTGACGGTCCGCGCCGACGCCTTCCCCTGCGACATCGCCGCGGTCATCCCCGTGCAGGGCGACCACCGCTCGATCTTCGTCGTGTCGTGGGGGGACCACGTCTACCTCGGCACCACCGACACGGCCTGGGACGGGCCGCTCGACGACCCGAGCGTGACCCCCGAGGACGTCGACTACGTCCTCGACGCCGCCAACGCCGTGACGACCCGTCCCATCGGGCGAGACGACGTGACGGGCACGTGGGCCGGGCTCCGGCCGCTGCTCGCACCGTCGGGAGGCGGGCGTGCCCCGAGCGAGCGGACGGCCGACCTCTCGCGGCGCCACACCGTCACCACGTCGCCCGGGGGGCTCGTCACGGTGACGGGCGGCAAGCTGACCACCTACCGGAAGATGGCCGAGGACACGGTCGACGTCGTCGTCCGCCGACTGGGCCGTCCCCGCCTCCGGTGCGCCACGCGCACCCTGCGCCTCGACGGCGCCCCGCCGCCGCTCCCCGGGCCCCGCCGGCGCTCTGGCCGGCGCCGCGCCGGGCCGCTCGGCACCTCGGACTGGAGCGCCGCCGATCCCGAGGACGTAGCGCCCTACCTCGCCAGCCGGTACGGCAGCGACGCCGCTGCCGTCGCCGAACTGGTCGCCGGCAACCCCGAGCTCGGCCGGCCCCTCGTGCCCGGCCTGCGCTACCTGGCCGCCGAGGCCGTGCACGCCGTGCGCTCCGAGATGGCGTGCTCGCTCGAGGACGTGCTCGAGCGCCGCACGCGGGCCGTGCTTCGCGACACGCTGGCCACCGCCGGCGCGGCGGCGAGCGTCGCTGCTCTCCTCGCCCCCGAGCTCGGCTGGGACACGGCACGTGCCGCGAGGGAGGCGGAGGCCTTCCGGGCGCGCCTCGTGGCGGAGTGGGACCGGGCGGGGCTTCCCGGCTCCGGCTCCGGCTCCGGCTCCGGCTCCGGCTCCGGGGCGGACGCGGACGCGGACGCGGACGCGGACGACGAGCGTACGAGCAAGCAAGCGGGCCGACAGTGACCGAGCCCACGCCCGTCACCCCGATCGAGACGGGGGGAGGCCCCCCGACCGAGCGCCTCGGCGGGGCGCGGGCCGCCTTCGACGACCGCCTGGCCGCTCGGCTCACCGACGTCTGCACGACCGTCACGCGGTCCGACGACGCCCGCAGCGAGCACGGGCGCGACTGGTGGCCCCTCGCCATCGGCTGGGCGGCCGCCGGCGAGGTGCCCGCCCTCCCCGCCGTCGTCGCCCGCCCCGCCACCGTCGGCGAGGTCGCCGCCGTCCTCGCGCTCTGCCACGAGGCCCGGGTGCCGGTCACCGCCGCCGGAGGACGCAGCGGTGTCTGCGGGGCCACCGTACCGGTCTTCGGTGGCGTGTCCCTCGACCTGTGCGGCCTCGCGGGGATCGCCGAGATCGACGACGTCTCGCTCGTCGCCCGGCTGGGAGCGGGGACCTTCGGGCCCGAGGTCGAAGACGGCCTACGCGCCCGAGGCCTGACGCTCGGGCACTGGCCCCAGTCGATGGCCCTCTCCACGGTCGGCGGGTGGGTGGCATGCCGTGGGGCCGGCCAGTACTCGACGCGCTACGGCAAGATCGAGGACATGGTCGTCGGCCTCGAGGTCGTGCTGGCCGACGGCACGGTCGTCACGACCGGCGGGCGCGGGCCCCGCGCCGCCACCGGTCCCGACCTCACCCAGCTCTTCGTGGGGAGCGAAGGCACCCTCGGCGTGGTGACCGAGGCCGCCGTCCGGGTGCACCCCGTCCCCGCCGCCGAGAGCAGGCGCGCGTTCGGGTTCCCGACGTTCGCCGAGGGCCTCGACGCCTGCCGCCGGATCCTCCGGCGCGGCGCGACGCCCGCCGTGCTGCGCCTCTACGACGCGACCGAGTCGGGCCGGTCCTTCGACCGCGGGGAGACCAACGTGCTCATCGTCCTCGACGAGGCCGACCCCGTCCTCGTCGGCGCCACCTTCGCCCTCGTCGACGACGAGTGCCGCGGCGCCGACCGGCTCGACGACGATCTCGTCGACCGGTGGCTCGCCCACCGCAACGACGTCTCGGCGCTCGCCCCCCTCTGGCGTGCCGGTGTGGTCGTGGACACGGTGGAGGTGGCAGGGCGGTGGGCCGTCCTGCCCGGCCTCTACCGTGCCGTGCTCGATGCCCTCGGAGGCGTCGAGGGCACGCTCGTCGCCTCCTCGCACCAGAGCCACGCGTACCCCGACGGCGCCTGCCTGTACTTCACGTTCGTCGGGCGCCAGCCTCTCGGCGAAGCCGGCGAGACGAGCCCGCCGAGCCCCGCTTCTCGTGCGTGGGCCGACGCGTACTACCGGGCCGCCTGGGACGCCGTGACGGCGGCCACGCTCGAGGCGGGCGCGGCGATCAGCCACCACCACGGCATCGGGCTCAACCGGGCGCGGTTCCTGCCCGCCGCCCTCGGGACGGGCTTCCGCGTCCTCCAGTCGGTGAAAGACGCCCTCGACCCGCACGGCATCCTCAACCCCGGCAAGCTCGGGCTGTCCACGCCCTTCGGCCCGCCGGCGTGGCCGGGATGACCGGTACCCGCCCGGCGCGGGCGGAGCAGGACTGGCGGTGAGCATCCTCGTCGTCGACGTCGGCACTTCCGGTGTCCGCGCCGCCGTCGTCCGTCCCGACGGGAGCCTCGACCACGTCCACCAGCGCCCGGTCCTGCCCGCCACGCCCTTCCCCGGTCTGGTCGAGGTGGACGGGGCGGCAATCGCCGCAGCCACCCTCGAGCTGGCCACCGCCGCCCTCGACGGCGCCGGTGCCGTCGACGCCATCGGGATCACCAACCAACGGGCGACCACGCTCGTATGGGACCGGTCGAACGGACGTCCAGTGGCGCCGGGCATCGGCTGGCAGGACCTCCGCACGGTCGGGACGTGCCTCGAGCTGCAGGGCAGGGGCCTCCGGCTCGGCCCCAACGCCTCGGCCACCAAGCTCGCCGCCATCCTCGATGACGTCGACCCCGACCGGAGCCGGTCGCGCTCGGGGGCCCTGGCCTTCGGGACGGTCGACACGTTCGTGGCCTGGGTGCTCTCGGAGGGCGCCGTCCACGTCACCGACGCCACCAACGCCGCAGTGACCGGGTTGCTCGACCGCGACGCGCGGGGCTGGGACCCCGCCGTCCTCGACGCGCTCGCCGTGCCCGAGGCCGTCCTCCCCGCCATCGTCGACTCGTCGGGAGCCGTGGGCACGGCGTCGGCCGTCGCCGGGTCGCCGCCCATCGCCGGCATCGCCGGCGACCAGCAGGCCTCGCTGGTCGGCCAAGGTTGCACGGTACCGGGGCGAGCCAAGGCCACCTTCGGCACCGGGGGGATGCTCGACCAGTGCGTCGGGGCCATCCGTCCCTCGTTCACCGCCCGAGGCGAGGCCGGCACCATCCCGATCGTGGCGTGGCGCCGGGACGGAGCGACCACCTGGGGCGTCGAGGCGATCCTGCTCTCGGCGGGGGCGTGCGTCGAGTGGCTCCGGGACGACCTCGGCGTCATCGACGACGCCGCCCACTCGGAAGCGGTGGCCGCGGCGTGCGCGGACACCGGCGACGTGTGGTTCGTGCCCGCGCTCCTCGGGCTGGGCGCACCCGTGTGGGACTTCGGCGCCCGCGGGACCTTCGTCGGCATCACCCGGGGAACGGGCCGTCCCGAGCTCGTCCGGGCCGTGCTCGAGGGGGTGGCGCACCGGGGTGCCGACCTGCGCGAGGCCGCCATGGCCGACACCGGTCTGCCCGTCGACACCCTGCGAGTCGACGGCGGGATGGCCGCCAACCGGGTCTTCGTCGAGGCGCTGGCCGACGCGGCCGGCGTGCCCGTCGAGGTGGCTCCGGTGGTGGAGGCGACCACGCTCGGCGCCGGGTTCCTGGCCGGAATTGCCGTGGGGACCTGGGCTGACGAGGCGGAGACGGCCGCGCTGTGGGCCCCCGCGGCGACGGTCGAGCCACAGCTCGGAGAGACGACGCGGCTCGAGCGCCGCGCCCGGTGGCTTGCCGCCCGCGCTCGGGCGGAAGGGACCGTCCCCGAGTTGTCGGCTCTCGACTTCTGAGGACGCGCTCCGGTCGGGCACCTGAGCGTCCGATACCGTACCGGGGGCTGCCGGACGCGTGCAGAGCCGCGGCCGCGGTGCGCCGGCCGCGGGCAGGGCGCCGAGCGAGATCGGAGCTGGAGATGACCATCGGGAGCGGACGGGCGGCCACCGCCACCGGCGCAGGACCGGCACCGGTGGCCGAGGCAGGGACGACGGGCCGTCCGTTGCCGCCCCACGCCCCGCTGGCGAACGCGATGGCGCTCGCCGTCGGCCTCCGCGGCGCGCTTGCCAGCGTCCTGCTCGGCAGCGACGACGCCGTGACGACCGCCGTCGTCGCCGCGCTCTCCGGCAGCCACCTCCTCATCGAAGACGTCCCTGGGGTGGGCAAGACGGTGCTCGCCAGGGCCCTCGCCACGGCCCTCGGTGCCGGGCTCGCCCGGGTGCAGGGGCACCCCGACCTGCTGCCCTCGGACGTGACCGGGGTCAGTGTCTTCGCCCAGGACACCCGGAGCTGGGAGTTCCGGCCCGGCCCGGTCTTCGCCCCGGTCGTGCTCCTCGACGAGCTCAACCGGACACCGCCGCGCACCCAGTCGGCCCTCCTCGAGGCGATGGAGGAGGGCCAGGTGTCCGTCGACGGCACGTCGTGGCCGCTGCCGCGGCCCCACCTGGTCGTCGCCACCCAGAACCCCGTCGGCCAGCTCGGGACGTACCCCCTGGTCGAGAGCCAGCTCGACCGCTTCGGCCTCTCCACCACCATCGGCTACCCCGACGCCGAGGTCGAGCAGCGGCTCGTGCTCCACGACGGCGGCCGGGACGCGCTGGCTGCGCTCGACCCCGCCGGGTCGCCCGCCGCTTGGGAAGCGGCGATCGACGCCACGTCGACGGTGACCGTCGCCCCTGCCGTGGCCGCCTACGCCGTCGCCGTCGTCCGGGCGACCCGGACGGCCCCGTCCGTTCGCCTCGGGGCCAGCCCTCGTGCGGCGATCGCCCTCATCCGATGCGCCCAGGCGCGCGCCGTCCTCGACCAGCGCACCTACGTCACGCCCGACGACGTCCAGGGCGTCGCCGTGGCGTGCCTCGCCCACCGGCTCGTCGTCGACGGGGCGGCTCCGACCGGGCGCGCCGGGCGCGCCGTCGTCGACGAGGTGCTCGCCGCCACGCCCGTCCCCGTGCTGTGAGCCGCCTGCCGTGAGCGGGCGTGGTCGACGGCTCCCCGACGGCCGGCGGATGCGCCGGCACGTCCACCCCCAGGCCGTCTTCGGCCCGGTGGTCGGCAGCGTCGCCGGCCTGGTCGCCTGGACGGGCGTCTCCCGCTCGAGCGGCTCAGGCTGGGTGCAGGCGGTCGGGGTCCTCGTCGCCGCCGTGCTCGTCACCGGTCTCCTCGTCCCGGCGCTCGTCGCCGCCCGGGCACGGGTCCGGTGCGCCGTCTCACCCTCGGACGCCGTGGCCGGCTCGCCGGTGACGCTCGTCGTGACGGCGACGGGACCGGTCCGGCTGCGGCCGCTCTCCCCGCCGGGACCCCCGGTGACCGCCGCGGGGCCAGCCCGGGGCGAGCGAACGGTCGACGTCGAGGTCGTGCCACCCCTGCGCGGCGTCGTCGGCGAGCTCGTCGTCTCCGTCGACTCCGCGGCGCCCTTCGGGCTGCTGTGGTGGGGTCGGCACCACCGGGTCCCCCTTACCCGGCCGCTCCACGTGGCTCCGAGGGCGACGGACGCAGCCGGGCGCGACGGTCGTCGCGACGACCAGCCCGGCGACGCCCCGCACCTGGTCCCCGCGCCCTCGGGCCTGGCCCGCGCCGTGCGCGCCTACGTGCCGGGCGACCGGCGCAGCGCGGTCCACTGGCCCGGAACCGCGCACGCCGGCTCGCTCATGGTGCGCGAGGCCGAGCACCCCACCGACGAGCCCGTCGTGGTCGAGGTCGTCCTCCCCGACGACCTCGTCGCCGCCGAGCGTCGAGCCGGCGAGGCGATGGCCACGCTCGTCCCGCTGCTGCGGCGCGGAGAGCGCGTGCTCCTCGTCACGGACGAGCCGGGGGGCCACGTGGTCGCCCCGGTCGCCGATGTCGTCGACGCCGGGAGGCGCCTGGCCCGCGCCGTGGCGCCCCGGAGCGCGGTGCCATCACCGGCCTCGGACCCGGAGCGTCAGCCGTGACCGTGTGGCAGCGCGTCATCGACGCCAACCGTCCCGGGCCGCCCGAGCACTCGGTCCGGTTCCGGGCCGCCGCCACGGCGGCGGTGGCGGTGGCGGTAGCCGCCTGCCACGCCCAGGGCGAGCTCTCCGCGCCCGTCGCCGCCGCCACGCTCGTGGCCACCGTGGCCGGCAACGTGCTCTCCTACCGCACGCGGGCGCGGCCGTGGCCGGCGATCAAGCCGGTCCTGGCCGTCTGCGTGGTGGGCGGGTTCGCCTGGTTCCTCCTCACCGTCACCCGCACGGCGACCCCCGGGGACGTCGCCACGGTAGAGGCGCCCCTCGCCACCCTGTTCTGCTGGGTGCTGGCGACGCACGCCTTCGACGTCCCCTCGCGGCGCGACGTGGCGTACTCCCTTGCCGGGTCGACCGCCCTGATCGCCGTGGCGGCCGCCCAGTCGGTGGCCGTCGCCTTCGCCGTCTACGTCGCCCTGTGGGCCGTCTGCGTCCTCGTCGCCCTCGTCTCGATGTGGCAGTCGATGGCGTCGGTGACAGGCGCACCCTGGGGGCTGCTCGGCGGATCGGTCGTCACGACGGCCCTCGTCGCCCTGGGCCTGCTCGTCGTGTTGCCCGCGCCCCACGTGGCCGCCTCGCTCGTGTTCCCGTCGTCGTCGACCGGGGACGCTCCCGTCACGAGCCCGTCACACCTGACCGACGGCAACCCGGCAGCACCGGCGCGGGCCGCGTCGTCATCCGGGCGGCTCGGGGTGGGCGGCTATCTCGGCTTCGCGCGCTCCCTCGACACCGCCGACCGCGTGACCCTCGGCAACCGGCTCGTGCTCAGGGTCCGGGCGTCACGACCGGGCTACTGGGTGGGCCAGACCTACGACACCTGGAACGGCCGGAGCTGGAGCGAGACCGGCTCGAGCGCCACCGCCGGCTCGGTCCGGGTCCTGACCGGCGGCTCACCCTACGCGGTGCCAGTGCCCGAGGACGCCCAGGCGCCGCTCGCCGCCAACACCACCGACGTCGAGACGTTCTACCTCGCCGAGAGCGGCCCGAACCTCGTGTTCCACACCGAGAACGCCACACGCGTCTACCTCGACACCCCCCGCCTGTTCCTCGCCGGTGACGGGACCATCGTCTCGGCGTCCTCGATGGGTGCGGGGACCGTCTACACCGTGGTGGCGCAGGACAACACGGCCACGGCCGCCGAGCTCCGGGCGGCCGGTGGGGCCAGCCCGTTCGCGACGACGTCGCTCACCCCGGCCCAACGAGCCCGCTACCTGCAGCTCCCCCGTCCCTACGAGCGGGCCGCCGCCCTCGCCCGACAGGTTTCCGGGGGCCGCGATCCCTACGACGCGGTGGTGGCGCTCGAGCGCTGGATGTCCGTCCACGTCCGCTACTCGACCGACATCCCTCCGCTGCCCGCCGGGGCGGACGCCGTCGACTCCTTCCTCTTCGGCACCCGGGTCGGGTACTGCGAGCAGATCTCGACGGCGCTCACGGTCATGCTCCGCACCCTCGGCATCCCGGCCCGCGAGGCAGTCGGGTACGTGCCGGGGAGCTACAACCCGCTGACCGACCTCTACGACGTCCGCGCCAAGGACGCCCACGCCTGGGTCCAGGTGTGGTTCCCCGGCTACGGCTGGCAGAGCTTCGACCCCACCGCCCACGTGCCCCTCGCCAACCCCAGCCCCGGCTCCGTCCTCACCGGCGGGATCGGCCACCTCGCCGGGCGCCTGCCATGGGCACCGATCGGCGGCGGGCTCGCGGTCGTCGTCGTCGCGTTCGCCGCCGTCGCCGCCGCCAGGACGCGCCCACCGACGTGGGCCCACCGGGTCGTCGGCGACCTCGAGCGCGCCGGGCGACGAGCCCTC
>JAJZJT010000145.1 GCA_021809995.1 Actinomycetes bacterium | reverse complement strand
CACGCGGTCGAGAAACTTGTCCGGCACGTCTTCGTGAAACAGGTCGCTCATGCTGTTGACGAAGTACACGGTCGGCTTCTTTCGCGTCAGTGGCTGTTCAAGCCGGTTCTCGTGCAAAGTGAGCTGAAACTCGTTCTCGTAGCCGGGAGCGCCCATCGCATGCAGCCGACGCGCCATCACTTCGGCATAGCAGTGTTTGCAGCCAGGCGAAACCTTGGTACATCCGGTAGTCGGATTCCAAGTTTGCTCCGTCCATTCGATGGTTGATTGCGTCGCCATGTTGGCCTCCTAATTCATTTAAGCGCAGCGCCCGCCGAACGGGGCTGTGCATGTTCGGACGCGAAGGCGTCCACCAAGCGGGATAGCGCAAAGCGCACCTGCCCCAAGTCCGGATCGGCCAAGGTCACACGCACCCGTTCGGCGAGTTGCTCTGCCGATGGGGCCGTCTCACCCTCAGCTGTATGCACCAGATGCATACAGCGGTTGATGACGCTGATTGGCGGACTGGCCTTGCCCCGTTCGTACTTGCTCACCATCGACTGATCTACCTGCAGCAGATCGGCGAATTCCTTCTGGCTGCGTCCATTACGCGCCGCCCGGATGAGTTCTTCAACGCTCTCGAAGGCCGCCATCTTGCCATCCATAACATTCACATGATGCATAGTTTACAGCAAGAAATGCTTTTCGGGAACCCCGATGGCCACCCAAATTCCCCCATCTGTGGCCACCTCAAATTCCCCCACCCTGGCCACGGCGCGATGAGGCGCTGAAGCCGGCGATTTCGCCGGCGGCCTGAGGTCTGGCAGGACGTTACTTTCTCCCCCTCACCGCAGGGGGGCAAGGAGTGAACGTCTTGAAGCCGCATTTGCAAACGACGATCTGGACGCTGCTGAGGAACGACACCAGCCAGCACGAGATCGCCCGCGTGACGGGGATCGATCGCAAGACGATCCGTGCCTACGCGAAGCGCTTTGCCGCCGCCGAAGCGGCAAACTCCCCCAGGGTGGCCACCGACTCGCCAGGGCGAACTGCTCCACCCCGGCCACCGGCTCCGGCGGCCACCTCGGTGTCGGACGCCGAGAAAGCCATCGTCGCCTGCCAGGACGCCGGTGTCCGCCTCGGCCTCATGTTCCAGACCCGCCGCCACGGGGGGGTGGCCGCTCGCCTCACCGTCCGAGTGCCGCCACCAGGGCGTCCACCAGCCCGTCGACGGAGTGCTCGGCCGCCTCCGCCGACACGGCGAGGCCGGCTCGTCGCGCCGTTGCCGAGGTGGCCGGGCCGATCGACGCGACCACCGGGGGGACGCCGTCAGGCCCCAAAAGGGCCACCGTGCGCTCGACCGTGGAGGACGACGTGAACACGACGGCATCGGCGCGGCGCGCCGCCGCGACGGCGGTGGCGTCGGGCCGACCGGCGACCGTTCGGTAGGCGACGACCTCGTCGACCCGGTACCCCTTGGCGCGCAGACCTCCGGCCAGGTTCCCGTGCACCGTCTCGGCTCGCGGGAAGAGCACGCGACAGGACCCGCCCGCCGACGAGCCCGGCACCGGGGGGAACGCACCGGCCAGCGCGGCAGCCTCGGCATCCCCGGGGACGAGGTCGGGCGGGTGGCCGGCGGCGGCGAGGGCCCGTGCGGTCGCCACCCCCACCGCAGCCCACCTCGTCGTGGCCGGCACGGGCCGACCGGCGAGCGCGGCGGCGAGGCGCGCCGCGCCGTTTGCGGAGGTCAGCGCCACCCAGTCGTAGGCGCCGACGACGAGAGCATCGGCGGCGCCTCGCAGCGCGGCGCCCCCGTCGGACGGGTCGGCCAGTGCGATGACCGGCAGCTCGACGACGGTCGCGCCTGCTACCTCCAGGCGGGCGACGAGGGTCGCGGCCTGGGCCCTGGCCCGGGTCACGACGACCGTCGTGCCGGCAAGGGGGAAGGGGGCAGCACCGACGCCCCGGAGCGGCGTCACGCGTCCCCGGGGCCGAGGGCGAGCGCCGCCACCGGACCGACGACGATCGTCGCCGGCGCCGGCACGTCGACGTCGGCGAGGCCGGCGAGGGTGGTCCGCACCACCCGCTGGCGGTAGGTCGTGGCCCAGTGCACGACGGCCACCGCGGTGTCGGCGGGCCGCCCCGCAGCGAGGAGCGCCTCGGCGACGGTCGCCCGCTCGGCCATGCCCATGAGGACCACCAACGTGCCGCCCGTGCGCGCGACCGACGCCCAATCGACCCCGCCGGAGGGGTCGGACCCCCCGACGCGGCCAGTGACCACCGTCACCGAGGCCGACAACCCCCGGTGGGTCACCGGGATGCCGGCAGCCGCCGGGGCGGCGAAGGCCGAGCTCACACCGGGCACGACCTCGAAGGGGACACCGGCGGCGAGGAGCGCCTCGGCCTCCTCGCCACCCCGCCCGAAGACGAACGGGTCGCCTCCCTTCAGCCGGACGACCGTGGCGGCCCGGCGCCCGTGCTCGACGAGGAGCGCGTTGATGTCGGCCTGGCGGGTCGGCCGCCCTGGCCGTCCTGGCGTCTTTCCGACGTCGAGGCGGACCGCGCCCGTCGGGGCGAGGTCGAGCAGCTCGTGGGCCACCAGCCGGTCGTAGACGACGACGTCGGCCCGGCCGAGCAGGTGAGCACCCCGCAAGGTGAGCAGCTCGGGATGGCCGGGCCCCGCCCCCACCAGGTAGACGGTCACGGCACGGCGGCCGGCGACCCCGCGCCGTCGCCGCGGGCGTCCCACGGCCCGAAGGCGCGGGCACCGGCGTCGTCGAGGAGGTAGCGGGCGACGGAGCGACCGAGGGCGTCGGGGTCGGGCCCGGCGGCCGCATGGCGCAGCACCACCCGGCCGTCGTCGGCGGCCACGAGACCGGTGAGCACGACGTCCGCGCCCGAGAGCACGGCGTGGGCGCCGACGGGCAGCGAGCAACCGCCGCCGAGGGCGGCGAGGAACGCCCGCTCGGCGGTCACGCACCTGCGGGTCGGCGGGTCGTCGAGGGCGGCGAGGGCGTCTCGGACCGCCGCGTCGTCGTCCCGGCACTCGAGGGCGAGGGCGCCCTGGCCGACCTGGGGCACGAGGTCGTCGACGGCGAACGTCTCGACGGGCATCCCGGCGGGGGGTGTCCAGCCCAGCCGGTCGAGGGCGGCGGCGGCCGCGACCACGGCCGTCACCCCGTCACGCCCGACCCGCCCGAGCCGGGTCGCAAGGTTCCCCCGCAGGTCGGTGAAGGTGAGGTCGGGGCGACGGTTGGCGAGCTGCGCCCGCCGCCGCGCCGAACCGGTGGCGACGAGCGACCCGGTGCGCAGCTCGGCGAGGCGGCCGCCCACGAGGCGGTCTCGCGGGTCACCGCGCTCGGGGAGGGAGGCGAGCACCAGGCCGGGGACCTGGAGCTCGGGAGCCGCCGGGAGGTCCTTCGCCGAGTGCACGGCCACGTCGGCGTCGCCGCGCGCCACGGCGTGCTGGACCTCCTTCACGAAGACGCCCTGGCCCCCGAGGGCGGCGAGCGGGACGTCCGTGCGACGGTCGCCCTGGGTCTCGACCACGACGAGCTCGACCTCCACGCCGCGGCGGCGCAGCAATGCCGCCACCCGGTCGGCCTGCCAGCGGGCGAGCGGCGACCCCCGGGTGGCCAGCCGGAGCGAGGACGGGGCGGGCATCGCCGAGAAGGCTACTGCCGGTCGCCGCCGCCAGCCCGGCCGGCGGTCAGAGGTCGAAGAGGACCCGCACCGCCTCGACCAGCCGCTCGCCGCGCGAGGTGCCGGCCGCCTCCTTGACGACGACCGTCGGGGCGTGGAGCACCTTGGCCATCGTGGCGCGGGTGACCGCCTCGACCACGTCCCACTGGGCGTCGGTGAGCTCGGGGTGCTTGGCCCGGAGGCGGGCGAGCTCGGCCAGGCGGACCTCGTCGGCACGCGACCGCAGGGCGGCGACCACCGGGGCGGCCCCACGCGCCCGGCTGGCCGAGCGGTAGCGCTCGACCTCCTCGGAGACGATGGCCGTGGCCTGGGCCACCTCGCCCTGGCGGCCCGAGAGCGCTTGGGCGACCGAGGCGCGCAGCGCGTCCATGTCCGCCAGCTCGACGCCGGTGATCCCGCTGGCCGCCGGTACGACGTTGCGCGGCACGCCGAGGTCCACGACGAGGAGCGCCCCGGACCCCCCTTGCGCCCGCCGCTCCACGACGTCGGCGAGCATGGCCTCGTCGACGACCGGGTGCGGGGTGGCCACCGAGGTGAAGACCACGTCGGCCTCGACCATGGCGTCGACCAGGCCCACGAAGGGTGCGACGGTGACGGCGGGCGCATGCGACCCGGCCCGCTCGACCACGGCGTCGAGGACCGAAGCGGCGCGGGCGCGGGTCCGGTTGACGAGCGTCACGTGGCGAACGTGCTGCCCGACCAGGGCGTGGGCGACACCTTCGCCCATCTCGCCGGCGCCCACCACCACCGCCCGCAGCCCGGCGAGGCCTCCCGGTCGCCGCTCGGCGGCGAGTGCCACCGCCCCGTGCGACAGCGACGTGGTCCCCCGGGCGATCGCCGTCTCGGACCGGACCCGCTTGCCCGTCTCGACGGCATGGCGGAAGAGGGTCCCGAGCACGGGGCCCGAGGTCCGTGCCCGGTGTGCGCGCTCCCACGCCCGGCGGACCTGCCCGAGCACCTCCGACTCGCCGAGGACGGCCGAGCGGAGCCCCGAAGCCACCGAGAAGAGGTGCCGCGCGACGTCGTCGTCGAAGTGGACGCTCAGGTGCGGCTCGAGCGCCTCGGGGCTGGTCGAGGCCGTCGAAGCCAGGAAGTCGCGCAGCTCGTCGACCCCGGCGTGGAAGCGGTCGACGACGGCGTAGACCTCGGTGCGCAGACAGGTCGACACGACGACGACCTCGGAGACGTTGGAGCGGTCGGCGAGGGTGGCAAGGGCCTTGGGCAGCGCCTCCTCGCCCACCGACACCCGCTCGAGCAGCTCGAGCGGGGCGTTGCGCTCCTCGATCCCGACGACGACGACCGACACCTTCGCGTACCCTCACTCGCTCCGCCGGGACTGCCGCGGCACCGTGCTCCAGCGGCCCGGCTCGCCGCTCCAGCATGCCGGGCCGGAGCAGGTGCCGCCAGTCGCTCAGCCCGGGTCGCGACGCGACAACCCGACCGTCCCGATGACCGGCATGCGGTCACCCCCTGCCCGCGGCCGGTGCCGCGACTGGTAGAAGCTCATGATCTGCAGCTCGATGCTCAGGTCCACGTAGCGCAGGAGGACGTCCGAGGGGACGCTCAGCACCCGCGGGGCGAAGTTGAGCAGCGACCGCACGCCCGCCGCCACGAGCAGGTCGGCGACACCCTGAGCGGCGGAGGCGGGCGTGGCGATGACGCCCATGGCGTCGGTCGGGTCCCCGACCACGTCGGTGAGGTCGTCGGGGTGGCGCACGACCACGCCGGCGACGTGCTGGCCGACGATCTCCGGGTCGACGTCGAAGAGGGCGGTGACCCGGAAGCCGCGCGCGGCGAACCCCTGGGCCTGGGCGAGCGCACGGCCCAGGTTGCCGATGCCCACGATGACGATGGGCCACTCGCGGTCGAGGCCCAGCTCGCGGTCGATCTGCTCGATGAGGTAGGCGGTGTCGTAGCCGGCGCCGCGGGTGCCAAAGGACCCGAGCAGCGACAGGTCCTTCCTCACCTTGGCGGCGTTGACGCGTGCGAGGGAGCCGAGCAGGTCGGACGACACGGTCGTGGTGCCCGAGCGGAGCAGCTCCTCGAGGATCCGCTGGTAGACGGGGAGCCGACCGACGGTCGGCTCGGGGATGCGCCGCCGCGACGTGCCGCGTGGGGCACCGTCCCGCCCCCCCGGCGTGCCCGGATCCCCACCCGATGCCACCATGGGCGGCGATCGTAGAGCGACCGGTCCTCCGAGGGGCAATCGACGCCGTGCTCAGGTGCCGCGCTCGAGGCGGACCTCTGCGCCGACCAGGCCGAAGGGGCCCGCGCCACCGCCTGCGGCCAGATGGTCGGCCGCCGAGGCCCGCGCTGCGACGAGGGCGAGGTGCCCCGCCGCGTCGACGAGGAGCCCGAGGCCACCGGCCGGGCACGCGGCGAACGCCCTCACGACGGTGGCCGTGACGGCAGAGGCGGTGTCGGGGCGGTGGCGTCTCGTGCCGACCGCCGGACCGTCGCCCGGCGCGTGTCCGGACGAGACGGACACCGACACCGTGTCGCCGACGCCCAGCCCGAGGGCGACCAGCGCCGGGGCGGTGGCGGCGAGCTGCACGTTGCCGAACCGGTCGACGCCGACGACCGAGGTGGCGAGGCGGACGCCGTGCTCGTCGCGCCCGACCTGATCGGCCACCGCAGCGGAGACCGGTCCGGGGACGAGGGACGCCACCTCGGACGGTCCGCCGAGGAGGCCGGGGTCGCCGCCGGTGACGAGGTGGGCGGCCGCGGGGGCGAACACGTCGCGCCCGTCGAAGGTCGTCGCCGGCGTCGTCGCGGGACGCACCGCCGCCGCGGGGAGCCGTGGCGGGTCGAGCACGACCACGGAGCGGGCACCGCCGAGGACATCGGCGGCCGGGAGCAGCAGGCCGTTGTCGGGTCCGACCAGCCACTGCGGGCCGGCTCGGCCAGGGTCGACCTCGACGGCGACCGAACGCCGGTCGGTGCCCACCCCGGGGTCGACGACGGCCACGACGGCGCCGGCACCGAGGAAGGGGGCGCACCGGGCGAGGGCCGCCGCCCCGGCAGCCACGTCGAAGGGAGCCACGCCGTGGGTCAGGTCGACGACCGGCACACCGGGGGCCAGGCGGTCGAGCACAGCGTGCACCACGCCGACGAACTCGTCCTCGAGCCCGTAGTCGGAGAGGAAGTAGAGCGTCACGAGCGACGCCCGCGAGTCAGCGGCCGAGCTGACGCGACCGCTCGGCGGCCGCGGCGACGGCTTCGATGAACGCTGACCGGACGGCCTTGAGCTCGAGCGTGCGCAGCGCCATCGCCGTGGTGCCGCCGGGGGAGGTGACGTCGGCGCGCAGCTCGGCAGGGTCGGCGCCCGTCTCGGCCAGCAGCCGGGCCGAGCCGAGCAGTGTCTCGACGACCAGCGTGCGGCTCACGCCGCGGTTCAAGCCGGCAGCCACGCCCGCCTCGATGAGCGCCTCGGCGACGAGGAAGAGGTAGGCGGGCCCCGATCCCGACACGCCGGTGACGGCGTCGAGGTACCGCTCGGGGAGCCGGACCACGGTCCCGACGGCGGCGAGCACGCCCTCGGCCCAGTCGAGGTCGGCACCGCTCACGTGGCTCCCGCCCGACATGGCAGCGACCCCCGCGCCGATGAGCGCCGGGGTGTTCGGCATGGCCCGCACCACCGGCGTCCCCGCCGGGAGGGCCGCCTCGAGGCGGCCGGTGGCCAGCCCGGCCACCACCGACAGCACGCGGCCGGGGGCGTGCGGGGCGACGAGGCGGCAC
>JAJZJT010000144.1 GCA_021809995.1 Actinomycetes bacterium | reverse complement strand
GTGCTCGCGTCCCTCAACGTGGCCACGGCCGGTGCCATCGCCTGCTTCGAGGTGGCCCGGGTCCGGGCCGCCGGCGGCACCGGTGGTCCCTGATCCTCGCCCCGACCGGTCCCGGACCGGTCCCGGGCCCGACCCGGGCCCGACCCGGGCCGCTCGGTCGCGGCGGCGCCTCAGGCCCGAACGCGGCAGGGACCGTAGGCTGGTCCCGTGTGCGGGACGGGCGACCTCGGCGACGTGCGCGGCGCCGGGCTCGTCGGGGCTGACCCTCGGACCGGCGCAAGCCCGTCCGGGCCGCCGGGAGCAGGGGCCGACCGGGGAGCGACCTCGGGACCGCCCCCCCCGCTCGGGCCGTTGACCGGCGGGCGGTGGCACCTCGGCGCAGACAGCCCGCTGCTCGGCCTCGACGACGGGCGCGACCGGGCCGACTTCGCCGTCGAACGCTCGGAACCGCGACCGGCGGACCCGGTCGTCGGGCTGCTCGCCGGGGCGGCTGAACGCGACCTCACCCCGCCACCAGGGATGCCCAAGGCCGGGTACTCGTCGAACGCGCACGACGGGAGCGGCTTCCGGACTCGGCTGCGGGTCCGGGCCCTCTACCTGGCAGCTGGAGGGCGTGCCCTGCTCGTCCTCCAGTGCGACCTGCTCGGCGGCTCGGCCGTCCTGCACCGCCTCGTCGCCCGCGCCCTCGCCGAACGCACCGACGTCCCCCTCGAGGGGATCCTCGTCGGGGCCACCCACACCCACGCCGGGCCAGGCCAGTTCTTGGGCACGGACTTCTACAACCGCTTCGCCTCCAACCGGCCCGGCTTCGACCCGGCGTGGGCCCACTTCCTCGCCGTGCGACTGGCCGATGCCGCCGCCGAGGCGTACGACGTCCGCCGGCCAGCCAAGGCGGCGTGGGGCAGCACCGAGGTGTGGGGCTACACCCGCAACCGGTCACTCGCCCCCCACGTGGCCAACGCCTCGGTGGCCGACAAGCGGACCGAGCCCCAGCGGGTCTTCGTCGAGATCGACCCCCGCCTCCACCTGCTCCGGGTGGACGCCGCCTCGGGGGACGGACCGCTCGCCGCCCTCGTCCTCTTCTCGGTCCACGGCACGGGCGTCTCGATGGCCTCGCGCGAGTACAACGCCGACCTGTGGGCGTACCTGACGGCGGGCCTGGCCGACCGCGTGGCGCGCTCGACGGGTGTCCGGCCGGTCGTGGGCGCCATCGAGGCGACCCATGCCGACGTCGCTCCTGCGATCCGGCCCGGCGCCGCCGGCTACCTCGAGGCCCGGCGGATCGGGACGGGCATCGCCGAGGTGGCCGCCGCTCTCTTCGACGAACTCGAGCCGCGGCTCACGGGCGCGGTGGACCTCGCCTCGGCGCTCGCCGAGGTCGACGTCGCCGGTTCCCCGGCCGGCGGAGCTTCCCCGTCTGCTCGGCCTGCCCGACCGGCTGTCGGCGCCGCGCTCATCGCCGGAGCGGCCGAGAACGTCACTCCGGCCGTCCACCGCGTCCCGCCGTTCCGGGCCGGGTGGGGCAAACGAAGGCCCCACGGCCCACAGGGGGCCAAGTGGGTGTTGGGGACGCGGTGGCTCCAGCCCCTCGTGCTTCCCCGCCGGGTGTTCCCGAGGCTCCTGTCGCTGCAGGTCCTGCGGATCGGTCCGGTCGCCGTGGTGGGGATCCCCTTCGAGGTGACGGTCGAGGCCGGTCGGCGGATCGCTGCTGCCGTGCGTCCCGAGCTCGCTCCGCTCGGGGTCGAAGACGTCGTCGTGTCGTCGGTCGCCAACGAGTACTCGGGCTACGTCACGACACCCGAGGAGTACGCGCTCCAGTACTACGAGGGCGGGCACACCCTCTACGGTCCTTTCACGCTGGGTTTCCTCGAGGGGCACGTCCGGGTGCTCGCTCGGGACCTCCGCGAGGGCAAGCCGTCATCGGCCGTTCCGACGCGAACGTTCTCCCTCGCCGTCCGCCGGTACCTGGCGCGCCCGGCCGGTCAGCCGGCGGCTCGGCGGTGGAACGGGCGGGCCCGGTTCGCGCCCCCGACGCAGCTCGAGGACGGCTTCTGGGAGCTCGCCTTCGTCGACCGGGCGCCCGGCGACCTCGTCTGGCACGAACCGCTCGTGGCGATCGAGTCCCAGGACGGCCACGGTCCGTGGGTGCCGGCAACGCAGCGGGGGGTGTCGATCGACGATGCTCATGCCGACATCGAGGTGACGACGACGGGCCCGGCCGAGCTCGGGCACGGGTACCGCGTGCGGTGGTTCGCCCCTGACCTACGGGCCGGCCGGCGCCACCGCATGGTGGTCGTGGCCCGCTCACCCGACGGTCCGCTCGACCCGATCGTCTCGGACCCGTTCGACTGAGGCCTCGTGCGTGCGCCGGCTGCGTGCTTGGACGCTCCGCGTGCCGTGCTCGCTTCCGGCACCGTTATCCGAACCCGATATCGGGACGCGATATCCGTCTCCAATTCGAATGGGCGCCGTCCCCGTCCACGTGCCGCCGTCCCGTGGCCTTGCTCCGGCACCGTGATGCCGGCAGGTGACCGCTCGGCTCGCCCCGGGTGCCTACGACTCGGGGTGCCTTCGACTCGGGGTGCCTACGACTCGGGGTGCCTACGACTCGCTGACCTCGACGCCGTGCCAGAAGGCGATGCGGCCGGCGATCTGCGCCGCGGCTTCCTTGGGCTCCGGGTAGGACCAAGCGGCATCGGCGTTCCGCTCGCCGTCGACCACCACCGAGTGGTAGCTGGCCACGCCCTTCCACGGGCACGTGGTGTGGGTGTCGCTCGGCTCGAGGAGGTCCGTGCGGACGTCCTCGGGCGGGAAGTAGTGGTTGCCCTCGACGACGACGGTCCGGTCGCTCTCGGCCAGCACCGCGCCGTTCCAGCTCGCTCGTACGGTCATGGCCACCACAACGTCGGCCGGTACCGGGTGCTTCCCGTCCAGCGGTGGTGTGCCGGTCGACGGCGTCCCGGTGACGGTACGCTGCGGCGTGGCCGGAGGACGACGCGGCGGGAGGTGGCGGGTGGTGGCGCGGGCTCGGCGAAGCGCAGTGGTCGCGCTCGTCCGTGCCGGCACCGTCCTCCTCGTGGCCGCGACGCTCGCCTCGTGCGGAGGTGCCCAGCCCTCAGCGGCGCGCGGGAGCGGGCAGGGCGCGCTCCCGTTCGACCCACCACCACCGCCCGTCGCCTGGCACGCTTGTGCGGGGTCCTCCGGGGAGCGGTGCGGGACGGTCGCTGTCCCCGTCGACTACGCGCATCCCCGCGGGCCCCAGATCGATCTGGCCCTGGCCGAGCACCCGGCGACCGACCCCGGCCGGCGAGTGGGAGCGCTGGTCTTCAACCCGGGTGGTCCGGGGGAGAGCGGGGTGCAGCTCCTCCCCGTGGTCGTAGCGCTCCTGCCTCCCGAGGTCGTGGCCCGCTTCGACATCGTCGGCTTCGACGAACGGGGCACCGGTCAGAGCGACGCGGTGACGTGCGGGCCGTCGCCCGCCCAGGCGGCGAGCGCGCTCTCCCTGCCGCCCGCACCCGGCGACCCCCTGCCAGCCGCCGCCGTCTACCGGACCCTCGAGCCGGCGTGCGCGGCGAGCCACCCCGGCGTGCTCACGTCGATCAACACGGTCAACGCGGCCCGCGACCTCGATCGCATTCGCGAGGCGCTTGGTGAGCGCCGCCTCACCTTCCTGGGCCTCTCCTACGGCACGTTGCTCGGTGCCGCCTACGCAGCTCTGTTCCCCCACCACGTCCGAGCCATGGTGCTCGACGGTGCCGTCGTGCCCGGCCAGTCGCTGGCCTCGGAGGCCCGGGCCGAGGCGCCGGCGCTCGAGGCCTCCCTCCGGCACTTCTTCGCGACGTGCGCCGCGGCACCGACCTGCCCGGCAGGTCCGGACCCCGCCGCCACCTACGCGGCCGTCCACGCCGCGCTGGCCGCCCATCCGCTGCCGGCTCCCGGCAACGGCGACACCGTGCCGGTGACGGTGGGCGACCTCGACAGCGCCACGCTCTACTACCTGAGCGTGCCGACGTTCGCCTCGTCCTACCCGTCGGCCCTGGTCGCCGCCGAGCACGGCAACGGAGGGCCGCTGCGCTCCCTCTCGGTCGGGTTCTGGGAGGACCTGAACGGCGCGTCGCTGGTCGGCCCTCAGTGGGCGTACCTGTGCCAGGACGCAGCCGACCACCCCGGACCGCGAGCCGCTGGAGCTCTCGCCACCACCCTGCACCGGCGCTACCCGCTGCTCGGGGCGTTCTCGGTGACGGTCAACCTGGCCGGATGCACGTCGTGGCCGCGACCGGCCCAGCCCGTCACCGCCAGCCGGGCCGTCGGGGCGCCACCCATCGTCGTCATCGGCAACCAGGGCGACCCCAACACGCCCTTCTCGGCAGCGGTGGCGCTCTCCCACCAGCTGGCGAGCGGCGTCCTCGTCGAGTGGGAGGGGTACGGCCACACCTGGCTCCTCAACGGGTCGACCGACGCCTGCATGCGCACCCTCGTCACCAGGTACCTGGTGACGCGCACGCCACCGCGGAACGGCACCCGCTGCCCGTGACCGCCACGCAGGGAGCGCCCCGGCAGCGGGGCTGAAGTCCGTCTCCGCTCGTCCGCTGTGCCGTCGGGCCCACCTCCCGGCCTGGTCCGTCGGCGTCGTCGACCCTGCGCAGGTCTACCCGCGCACGCGGTCCTCCGCGCTCCAGCGCGCCCTGCGGGGTGGCTGGGTGGCGCCGTGGCCCATCCGGGCAACGGTCGGTCTCCGTCCAGGAGGTCAGCGGAGGGGGCGGCTCAGGGTGACGAGGAAGGCCCCGTCGTCGGCCAGCCACTGCTCCTCGAGCTCGAAGCCGCACGACGCGAGCTCGTCGGCCAGTCCGTCGGCGGTGAACTTGGTGCTGATCTCGGTGAGGAGCTCCTCGCCGTCGTCGAAGACGACCTCGAGGTCCAATGCGGCGATGCGGACCCGCTGGGGCCCGTCGGCTCGGAGCCACATCTCGATGCGATGATCGCCCTCGTTCCAACGGGGGGCATGGGCGAACGCGTCGGGCACGAAGTCGGCACCCAGCTCGCGGTTGAGGACGTGGAGCACGTTGCGGTTGAACTCGGCGGTCACCCCGGCGGCGTCGTCGTAGGCGGCGAGCAGTGTGCCCCGGTCCTTCACGAGGTCGGTGCCGAGCAAGAGCCGGTCGCCGGGGTCCAGCACGGTGTCGAGGTCGGCGAGGAAGCGGCGCCGCTGGTCCGGGTCGAGGTTGCCGACGGTCCCGCCGAGGAAGGCGAAGAGCCGTCGGCCGCCGCCGGGGATGCGCCCGAGGTGTCGGTGGAAGTCGCCGGCAACGGCGTGGACGCGGAGCCCGGGGTACTCGTTCGCCAGCTCGCCGGCGGCACGCTGGATGGTGGTGGCGCTCACGTCGAAGGGGACGTAGCGAGCCAGGTGCCCGGTGGCGGCCATGGCGTCGAGGAGGACCCGGGTCTTCTCACAGGTGCCCGCCCCGAGCTCGACGAGGGTGTCGGCAGCGGCGAGCTCGGCCATCTCCTTGGCGGCGATCTCGAGGATGCCCCGTTCGGCGCGGGTCGGGTAGTACTCGGGCAGGCGGGTGATGGCGTCGAAGAGCTGGCTGCCGCGGTCGTCGTAGAAGTAGACGGGCGGCAAGCTCTTGGGCGTGGACGTGAGGCCGTCGCGGACGTCGCGCTCCATGGCGGCTCGGAGGTCATCCGCGGTCACGTGCACGTCGAGGGCCGGGGGGACGGCACGGTCGCGCGGGGCCACGTCAGGCGCTCCGGGCGAGCCGCAGGCCGCTGAAGGCCCATCGGGCCGAGGCGGGGAAGAAGTTGCGGTAGGTGGTCCGGGCGTGCCCCGGGGGCGTGGCGCAGGAGCCCCCTCGGAGCACGTACTGGTTGACCATGAACTTGCCGTTGTACTCGCCGACCGCACCCGGAGCCGGGCCGAACCCCGGGTAGGGGGCGTACGAGGACGACGTCCACTGCCAGACCTCGCCGAGAAGGCTGGCCGGAGCGCCTCCGGGCCGCCCGGCGCCGGGCGAGACGGCCCCGAGCGGGCGGGGATGGGGGCGCGCCGGGTCGAGGAACCCGCCGGCGCCCCCGACGACCGCACCGAGGGTCGCCGCCGGTGCAGTCGCCATTGCCATCGCCATTGCCTCCCACTCCTGCTCGGTCGGCAGACGGGCGCCGGCCCACCGCGCGTACGCGTCGGCCTCGAGGTAGCTGACGTGGCACACGGGCTCCGCAGGGTCGACCGGTCGGATGCCCGCCAGGGTGAAGACGTGCCACTCGCCGTCGGACCGCTCCCAGTAGAGAGGCGCCTCCCAGTTCTGTTGGACCACCGTGGCCCATCCCTCGGACAGCCACAGCTCGGGCCGCCGGTAGCCGCCGTCGTCGATGAAGGCGCGCCACTCTCCGCACGTCACCAGGCGCTCCCCTATGGCGAAGGGAGTGAGCAGCACCTCGTGACGGGGTTGCTCGTTGTCGAAGCAGAAGCCGTCCCCGTCGTGCCCGATGGCTACCACCCCCCCGCCGTGCTCGAGCCAGCGCAGGGGTGGGACCTCCCCGGGCGGGGACACGGGCCAGTCGACGTAGGCGGGGTGCAGGGGGTTGCGGGACAGCACGTGCTTGGCGTCCATCAGCAAGAGCTCCTGGTGCTGCTGCTCGTGGTGGAGGCCCAGCTCGACGAGGGCGGCGACAGCCGGGTCGAGCGGCTCGGCGAGGAGCGCGGCCATGGCGCCGTCGACGGCCTGGCGGTAGCGGGCGACCTCGGCGACGCCCGGTCGGGAGACGAGGCCCCGCTCGGCGCGCGCGTGCCGTGGACCGACCCCTTCGTAGTACGAGTTGAAGAGGAACCCGTACCCGGGGTCGAAGACGTCGTAGCCGGGGCGGTGCGGCTCGAGCACGAACGTCTCGAAGAACCACGTGGTGTGGGCACGGTGCCACTTCGTGGGGCTGACGTCGGGCATCGACTGCACGGTCTGGTCCTCGGCGGACAGCGGTGAAGCGAGGGTCTCGGTGAGGGCGCGCACGGCGTCGTAGGCCGAGGCCAGTCGGGTGTCGGTGGTGGTCGTCGAGGTTTCGGCCATCCCGCTCCTTCCGGTCCCGGTCCACCTCGGGACCGGTGCCGCGGCCGGGGGCCACCCGGCCACGCCCGTCGAACTTACCCGGCTCACCTCGTGGCCGAGCGCGCGGACGCACCCGGTGCCCGTCCGGGGATCGGCCCACCCGCCTGCCCGCCCGGCCACAATGGCGGCATGGACGGCCACCTGCTCGCCGCCGAGGGCGCCAACCGCGAGGTCGCCCCCCGCGACGTGACGACGAGCGACGCCGCGAAGGCGTCGGTCGAGGAGCTCCTCGCCGCCGGGAACGACTTCTGGCTCGACCTCGACGGGTTCGACGCCGCCGACGCGCCGTCGCTGCTCGGCGACACCCTCGGCTTCCACGCCCTGGCCGTCGAG
>JAJZJT010000143.1 GCA_021809995.1 Actinomycetes bacterium | reverse complement strand
GGACCATCCCTCCCCACGGCTGACGCCGGGGGTTTCTCGTCCCACACCGATTCTTGATGACCCGGGTCGACGAAGGGCCTGGAGGCGGGGCCCCGTCAGTGGGTCCCGCGACCTGGCCGTCGACGGTGACCGCCGCCTTCGTGGCGACGGTCGCGGCACGGCCGGACGAGGTGGCGCTCAGGTGGCGGGTGCCGGGCGGGTGGTCCTCCTGGACGTGGCGCGACTACGCCGAGCGAGCCGCGCGGGTGGCCGCCGGGCTGGGAGACCTGGGTGTCGAGAAGGGCGACCGCATCGTCCTCATGACCCGTAACCGGCCCGAGTTCCACGCGGCCGACATGGCTGCGCTCCTCGTCGGCGCGGTCCCGGTGTCGGTCTACGAGTCGTCCTCGGCCGAGCAGGTCCGCTGCGTCGCCGGTCACGCCGAGGCGGTCGTGGCCGTCATCGAGCCGGAGTTCTTGGATCGGGTGCTCGACGCTCGGGCGACGCTCGGCGGTCTTCGCCACGTGGTGGTGATCTCGGACCCTGGCGCTGCTCTCGCGCCGGGGCTCGTCTCGTTCTCGACGTTGCCCCGGCGGACCTCGAGGCCGCGGCGGCAGGGCCACGGCCGGAGGACCTGGCGACGCTCATCTACACGTCGGGCACGACGGGCCCGCCCAAGGCCGTCCAGATCACCCATGGCAACGTGTCGTGGACCGTTCGTAGCCTCGTGCAGGCCGTCGGCCACCACCTGCCCGGGTGGCGGATGATCTCCTTCCTGCCGATGGCGCACGTGGCCGAGCGGGTCGCCACGCACTATCTCCACGTCTTCGAAGGGACCGAGGTGACGACCTGCGGCGACGCGCGCCTCGTCCTCGAGTACCTGCGCGACGTGCGGCCCCAGGCGGTCTTCAGCGTCCCTCTCGTCTGGGAGAGGGCCTACGCGTCGATCCGGGCGCTGGCCGACGCCAACCCTGAGCAGCGAGCGCCGGTCGAGTCGGCGTTGGCGGTTGGTCGGCAGGTGGCCGAGGCGCGCTCGGCCGGTCGCCCGCTCGGCTCCGAGCTGGAGCGGCGGTGGGCGGAGGCGGACCGCGTGCTGTCCGTCGTCCGGGAGCTGACGGGGCTGGACCGGGTAGAGGTGGCGATCAGCGCAGCGGCGCCCATCGACCCCGAGATCGTGGTGTTCTTCCGTTCGCTCGGAGTGCCGCTGTCGGAGCTCTACGGGCTGTCGGAGTCCACCGGCCCGCTGACCTGGGACCCCTACCGGGTCCGTCCGGGCGACGTGGGCCATCCGATCCCCGGCTGCGAGATCCGCCTGGCCCCCGACGGGGAGATCCTCGCTCGAGGAGGGAACGTGTGCACCGGCTACTACAAGGACCCCGAGCGCACCGCCGATGCGATCGACGCGCAGGGTTGGCTCCACACCGGCGACCTCGGGGCGCTCGAGGACGGACGTCTGCGGATCGTGGGCCGAAAGAAGGACCTCATCGTCACCGCAGGTGGCGAGAACGTCTCGCCCGCCAACGTCGAGACGGCGCTTCGCAGCGCCCCCCTCGTGGACCAGGCGTGCGTCGCCGGCGACGGCCGCCCCTACCTCGTGGCGCTCTTGACCGTGGATCCCGAGGCGTTGCGCTCCTGGGCGCGCGAGCACGGAGCGCCGACCGCGCCGGCCGCCGAGCTGCTCCGCCTCCCCGAGCTTGTCGCAGAGGTCGACCGGGAGATCTCCGACGTGAACCGCCGGTTCAGCCGGGCCGAGCAGGTGAGGCGGTTCGCCATCGTCGACGAGGAGTGGCCGGTGGACTCGGACCTGGTCACGCCGACCATGAAGGTTCGCCGAGACCGGGTGCTGGCCAAGTACGCGGCACAAGTCGAGGCCCTCTACGCGCAGCCGTTGACAAGCGCGTAACTACAGTGCTGTAATGAACCTACATCTCGCGTCCTGGGGTGGGCTCGACCACAAGATGTAGTGGTTGCAACCTGCCGTAGCCGCCAAGCCTTGGGCGGGAGGTGGACATCGGGGCAGCCGAGGCAGCAGAGGAGCTACGACGAAATGGCCATCGCACCGCAGCGCACCGCGATCGGGATCCGCCGGCACTTCACGACCGAAGGGGTGCACCCCTACGACGAGGTCCGCTGGGAGCGACGCGACGCGCGCATCACGAACTTGCGTGACGGCACGGTCGTCTTCGAGCAGCTCGGCGTGGAGGTGCCCGAGACCTGGAGCGTGAACGCCACGAACATCCTCGCCCAGAAGTACTTCCGAGGCACGCTCGGCACTCCCGAGCGCGAGTGGTCGCTCAAGCAGGTCGCCGACCGCGTCGTGGACACCCTCACGGCGTGGGGGACGAAGGACGGCTACTTCGTCGACAAGGCGGAGGCGGAGATCTTCCGAGACGAGCTCAAGCATCTCATCGTCCACCAGAAGGCTGCGTTCAACTCGCCCGTCTGGTTCAACGTCGGCGTCGACGGCGTCCCCCAGCAGGGCTCCGCATGCTTCATCCTGTCGGTCGACGACTCGATGGACTCGATCCTGAACTGGTACGTCGAGGAGGGCGTCATCTTCAAGGGCGGGTCGGGCGCCGGCGTCAACCTCTCGCGGATCCGCTCGTCGCACGAGCTCTTGAAGGGCGGGGGGACCGCGTCAGGTCCTGTGAGCTTCATGCGCGGCGCGGACGCGTCGGCCGGCACCATCAAGTCGGGTGGCAAGACGCGCCGCGCCGCGAAGATGGTCATCCTCGACGTCGACCATCCCGACATCGAGGACTTCATCTGGTGCAAGGCGATCGAGGAGCGCAAGGCGCGCGTGCTGCGTGACGCAGGCTTCGACATGGACCTCGACGGCGCCGACAGCCACTCGGTGCAGTACCAGAACGCCAACAACTCTGTGCGCGTGGCCGACGACTTCATGCACGCGGTGCTCGCCGACGCCGACTGGGAGCTCACCGCCCGGACCGACGGATCGGTGGTCCGCCGGGTGAGAGCTCGGGACCTGTTCCGCCAGATCGCCCACGCCGCCTGGGAGTGCGCAGACCCCGGGATGCAGTTCGACACCACCATCAACAAGTGGCACACGGCCCCGAGGACCGGGCGGATCAACGCCAGCAACCCCTGCAGCGAGTACATGCACCTCGACAACTCTGCGTGCAACCTCGCAAGCCTGAACCTGCTCGAGTTCCTCGACACCGACGGGTCTTTCGACGTGGAGGGCTTCAAGGCCGCCGTCGAGGTGGTGTTCACGGGGCAGGAGATCATCGTCGGGAACGCCGACTACCCGACCGAGAAGATCGCAGAGAACTCGCGCAGGTTCAGGGAACTGGGCATCGGCTACGCCAACCTCGGCGCCCTGCTGATGGCGAACGGCCTGCCGTACGACTCGGACGCCGGTCGAGCGTGGGCGGCCGCCGTCACCGCGCTCATGACCGGCCAGGCCTACGTGACCTCGGCCAGGACCGCGAGCCGTATGGGGCCGTTCGCCGGGTTCCACGAGAACGCAGAGCCGATGGTGAACGTGCTGCGCATGCACCAGAGCGAGGCGTCGAAGATCGACGAGGAGCTCGTGCCCCCAGAACTGCTGTCGGCCGCGCAGCAGGCGTGGGACGAGGCGGTGGAGCTCGCCGAGCAGTTCGGCGTGCGGAACTCCCAGGCCAGCGTGCTGGCGCCGACCGGCACGATCGGGCTGCTCATGGACTGCGACACGACCGGCGTCGAGCCCGACCTCGGGCTCGTGAAGACGAAGAAGCTCGTGGGCGGCGGGACGATGTCGATCGTCAACCAGACGGTGCCGAGGTCGCTTCGCCGGCTCGGGTACGCGCAGGACCAGATCGACCAGATCGTGGCCTACATCGACGAGCACAAGACCATCGTCGGGGCGCCGTACCTCAGGGGCGAGCACCTCCCGGTGTTCGCGTGCTCGATGGGGGACAACACCATCCACTACTCGGGGCACATCCGGATGATGGGGGCGGTGCAGCCGTTCATCAGCGGCGCGATCAGCAAGACGGTCAACATGCCCGAAGATGCCACCGTGGAGGACGTCGAGCAGCTCCACGTCGACGCGTGGCGGCTCGGCATCAAGGCCATCGCCATCTACCGCGACAACTGCAAGGTCGCCCAACCCCTCTCCACGACCAAGAAGGAGGGATGGGTCGCGGAGGGTGCCGACGGGGCCCCGCCGGGATCCGTCGCGGAGGCGAGGGACCGCGCGGCGGCAGCGCGGATCGCCGAGCTCGAAGCCGCCCTCGTGCGCGAGAAGCAGAAGAAGGCCGAACCGCTGGTCGTCGGCGCCGTTCGGGAGCGCCTGCCGAGGCGCCGCCGGTCGAACACGTTCGCCTTCAGGGTGGCCGACTGCGAGGGCTACGTGACGGTCGGGGAGTACGAGGACGGACGCCCGGGCGAGGTGTTCGTGAAGGTCTCGAAGCAGGGGTCGACCCTGGCCGGCATCATGGACGCGTTCTCGATCTCGATCAGCCTCGGGCTCCAGCACGGGGTGCCGCTGGCGACCTACGTGCGCAAGTACTCGAACATGAAGTTCGAGCCGGCCGGGATCACGGACGACGCCGACCTGCGGATCGCCACGAGCCTGGTGGACTACATCTTCCGGCGCCTGGCGCTCGACTATCTCACCTACGAGGAGCGTCTCGACCTCGGCGTGCTGTCTGCCTCCGAGCGCATCCAGCCGACCCTTCCAGGAGTCGAGGAGAGCGCCACTCCGTCCACGGGCCTCGTCGACGACGGGCCGGCGACGGCCGAGCCCCCGACGGCAGTTGCACGGGCCGCGCGCCCGCCGGCGGGCGACGCAGCCGCGTTGGCCAGGGCGGAGCAGCGCGACGCCCCGTTCTGCTACAGCTGCGGCAACGTGATGCAGCGCTCGGGGTCCTGCTACGTGTGCTCGAGCTGCGGCTCTACGAGCGGGTGCTCGTGATGTGAAGTCGCGTCGACACGACAGTGGAGGAGCATCAACGAGTAGCGCACGTCCTCCGAGAGGCTGAGGAGACCGCCGTCGTTGGGTGGTCGCACGACGATGCCGGTGTTGACCAGCTCGTCAAGGGTGACCTTCCCGGGGTTGGTGGGCCCGACCTTCTTGGCCGTCGTCTTCATGGCGAAGGCCCGGTAGGCGAGCGCTATCCGTACCAGCTTCTCCCGGTGCCCGCCCTCCGCCTGGCAGCGCGGGTCATGGGGTTCGTCGAGCGAGCGGTACGGCAGGCGTCGGCCGAGCTGGCCGACGAGCGCGGGTCGTTCCCCCTCTACGGCCGGAGCCGCTATCCGGCCCGCGGCGTCGGGCCGGTGCGCAGCGCCCTGCTCGCCTCGGTCGCTCCGACCGGCACCATCTCATCGCCGGGACCACGTCGGGCATCGAGCCGATGTTTGCCCTCTCCTGCCTGCGCCACGTGCTCGGACGCGACCTGGCAGAGACGAACCCGCTCTTCGAGCGCACGGCACGCCAAGGGGGCTTTGCTCCGAGGAGCTCATGGCCGAGATCGACCGCACCGGCACGGTCGGTCAGCTGACCGAGGTCCCCTCTCAGGTGCGAACCGCCTTCGTGACCACACCGGAGTTCTCCCCCGAGTGGCACCTCGAGATGCACGTAGCGGTCCAGCGCCATGTCGACGCGGCAGTGGCCAAGACCTTCAACCTGCGCGTGAACCGTCGCGGTAGACGGTGATGCCCTCGGGTACAACCGCCCGCGGGCGACGAGCACCAGCCCAGCGGTCAGGGCTCGGGCCCAGGCCAGGACGCTCGCCGGTACGGCCCGACCTTCAGCCTGACGATCGAGGTCACCGAGCACGGCGAGCGCATCGGTGCTGGCCGTGGACGATGGCCGGGCGCAGATGGGACGATCGGCCCTACCGCCTGGCGTAGCGCATCGTGACGATGGCGTCATGCCCTTGGTGTTCGTGAACCCCGACCGGTGCATCGGGTGCCGTCAGTGCGAGATCGCCTGCGCCGTCGAGCACTCCGTCAGCAAGGACATGGCGGCCGCGTTCCTCGAGCAACCGGTGCCACGCGCCCGTGTCCACGTCGAGCCCGGACCGGTGCTGGACACCGCCTACCCCAGCCGCTGCCGCCACTGCGACCCGGCACCCTGCCTGCAGGTGTGCCCGACCGGAGCCATCAGCCGTGACGACGAGCTCGGCGTGGTGCTCGTCGACGAAGCCCGGTGCATCGGCTGCGCCATGTGCGCCGTCGTCTGCCCCTTCAGCGTCCTGACCTTCCACCCGGTCGCCGGCGGCCCAGGGCCCGACGTGCCGGTGGCGGTCAAGTGCGACGGCTGCGTCGATCGGCTCCGGCGAGGCGAGGTCCCGGCCTGCGCCGAGGTCTGCAAGGTCGACGCCCTCGTGTTCGGCGAGCTGAACGACGTGGTCGCGGCCGGAAGGCTCCGCCAGGCGGGAGCCGTGCTCGCCGCCGCCGCCATGACCAAGACACCGGTTCCCGTGAGGGACCCGCTCGTCGCGTGGCGAAGCTGGGGAGCGGAGCTCGTCACCGTCGAGCACGCGGCGCAAGGGCGCGTCCCTTGAGCCGGAGCGGGAGGTGCGGCCGGTTCACGTCTGGTCGGTGGGCCACCGGCGAGGGAGGAAGGACACGATGACCACGGGCAACGGCAGCCGGTCGCGCCGGCTCAGCATCAACGAGGATGCCCAGCGGATGATCGAGCGGGCCGCCGAGGTCGGCGTCGAGACCGTGTGGGATCGGCTCGCCGCCCAGGAGCCGCAGTGCGGCTACTGCCAGCTTGGCGTGAGCTGCCGCAACTGCGCCATGGGTCCCTGCCGTATCGACCCCTTCGGCGAAGGGCCGACCAAGGGCGTATGCGGTGCCGATGCCGACGTGATCGTCGCCCGCAACCTCGGGCGCTCCATCGCTGCGGGCGCCTCGGCGCACTCCGACCACGGCCGGGACATCCTCGAGGTGTTCGCGCAGGTGGCGCGGGGCGAGGTCACGGGCTACCGCATCGCCGACGAGACGAAGCTCCGCCACGTCGCCGCCTCGCTGGGCGTCGGCGTCGAGGGACGCGAGACAGAGGCGGTGGCGGCCGACGTAGCCGATGCCCTGTTCGACGATTTCGGCAGCCGCTCGGCTCGGGTGGGCTTTGCCGCCCGAGCCCCCGAGGCCCGCCGAACGCGCTGGGACGCCCTGGGCATCACGCCACGAGGCGTCGACCGCGAGAACGTGGAGATGCTGCACCGCACCCACATGGGCGTCGACAACGATCACGTCAACATCCTCCTGCACGCGCTGCGCACCAGCCTGTCGGACGGATGGGGCGGGTCGATGATCGCCACCGAGCTCTCCGACGTGCTCTTCGGGACCCCCGCGCCGTCGGTCTCGGAGGTCAACCTCGGGGTGCTCCGGCCCGACCAGGTGAACATCGCCCTGCACGGGCACAACCCGGTGCTCTCCGACGTCATCGTCCAGGCGGCCGAAAACCCCGACCTGGTCGCCCTCGCCCGCTCGTACGGCGCCAGCGGCATCAACCTCGTCGGGCTCTGCTGCACCGGCAAC